>NZ_JAMOYY010000036.1:0-27915 GCF_023669475.1 Blautia sp. MB18-30
CAAAACATCATTTCTATCCATATCTGTAATATCTATAAGCGCCCAGATATTCACCTGATTATTTCTATTTTTCTTGAAAAAACTTACTTTTCCTTTTTCGTCCAGTTCATATTCTGACTTTTTTTGGTACTGGTTATGTAAAAGCTCTTTTTCAAATACAACGTTTCGCTCTTCGACCTCTTCTGGAAAAGTTATTTTGATATCTATTAACTTCTCGTATTTGTAACAGATAAAACTGAATGGCATCCAGATTCCTTTTTTATTCTCTATATACATGTAGCTTCTTGCATGAATCCTAACACTATGCTTCAGAAATTCAACATACCCCGCTGTCATTAAAATATACAGTGATAATAACGCTTTTTCAATCGCATCATTCCCACTGCTATTCGTCCAACATTTCCAACAGGAATATACTGCTGCAAAAAAAAACATCTGTCAAAAGCAACATTTGAAACAGAAAACAACCTCTGATTCCGGAAAGCCATTTTCGATTTTTTCTCATCATCCCATAAACATATAGAGGATTTTCATCTACACTTTCCGAAGAAATATCCTGATCCGGTGTTTCGCCACATCTGAATACCCATCCAGTCAATGCCATATATCCCCAAACGGCTACTCCAAATGTGAATCTATCATCTTCAAAAATCCAACGATATGACAAGAATAAAATACAAAATAATAAAATTTTTTCAGGTATCTTTTTTCTTTTCCTTCGGTCTATTCTAATCCCCCCTAATTATTAAATACATACCGTTTTGTATTGGCGAGAATACCTTTCCCACCAATACGTTTCTCATATATTTTATATGCCAAAATTATACGTAAAGCCAATATAACTTTCCTAAATACTCATAACACTTCATATACCGCATTCCTTTTCCTGGAGTATACTCACCTCCCCCGCCAATAACTCTCCCATACTTTCGTATTACAATATTAGAATTAACCTTCCTATTACTCAAATAATCTCTAGAATAAGAAATTATTTGCTTTCCTGTTAATTGCCTCATTTTTTCATTTTTTTCTTCATTAACTGCCCTTCGTAGCGGTAATGCCTCTGCGAATGAAAGGTTCATATTTGAAATTCTTCGATTTGCGTCATGGTAATCTTTTCTCATATATTTCAAATATCCTTTTTGATTTTGCTTTGGTACTATAATATTATCTACAGCACTCCAAATTAATGATATTCCCGCACTTACCGCACCATTTATAACCGCGCTTGTAAAATCTCTATTTTCATAATAATCACTTGCAAACGAAGTAACACCACTTACAACTGCACCTGTTGTCGAACCCCCAATTCCCAAAAATCCCATAGCGGTTCCAAGTCCTGCGGAAGCGGCAGTGATCCAGTTTATCTCTGACAGATTTTTACCCTCAAAAATCATCTGGCATCCAACGGAAAGTCCCATTCCAGCGACAAAACTTGCTGCTGCAACCATCCATGCATTTCCATCCTGATCTGCACGTACCAGTGGATTATCGTCACAGTAGGCAAATAAATTTCGATTATGTAATGTCTCCATAGAGGCTTTTTCACTTTTAAAGTTATCCGCACTGATAAATCTCCGGATCTCCGGATCATAATACCGGTTCTTCAGATAGTACATTCCGGTTTCTTCGTCGTAGTAATAGCCTCTGTAGCGGAACGGGTTTGTTTTTCCGATGGTGCCGGCTTTGCTGCCGGTGATGCTCAGGATTTTTCCCCAGCTGTTATACTTGTATTCTACTACAGTCTCTCCGGTGTCGTCAATCAGTGCAATGACATCATTCTGGAGATTTCTTACGTAAAAATAGTCTTTTCCTGACACTCGCATTGAAACAGGATTTGCTGCGGAATCATAGTAATACCAGATTCGGCGTCCCTCACCTTTTTCTGTTACCAGAAGATCTCCTGCCATGCAGTATTCGGTTGTTACATTATCAACGGTTTTCTTTACTCGATTTCCGGCATGGTCATAATAGTATCGGATCTTTTTCCCGTTATTGACAGACTCCAGCTTTCTTCCCTGTGTCCAGGTAAATGTAGTATTTCCTTTTTTGGTCATATTTCCAATTGAATCATACTGCATGACTACACCATTCCACTTCATCAGTTTATCCCGCCATACCTGTCCGAAGGTTCCGGTTTCTGTTGCAGATGGTTTTGTTGGAAGCGTTCCTGTTGTATATGGATACTCACATACTTTTACAAGATTTCCACCCAGATCATACTCATAGGTGAATGTCTTCTTCTGCGTCTGGCTGTTTTCCCGGATCAGACGATTCAGCTCATCGTATATATAGGATTCTTTTACTGTACTGGAACCTTTGGTATCTGTGATCGCCGTGATATTTCCGTTTGCATCATAAGTATAACTCAGGGTTCTGGAACCTACCGTTATTTTTCTTGGAAGTGTACCGACCTGTTTATCCGGAGAATAATATCCATATGTCAGAGTTAAAGGATTTGTGGTATTCCACTCTGTTTTTGCAACTCTTCCACAGGAATCATAAGTAACGGTTCTCTCTTTTCCGCTCATGATCTTTGTTTTTGTTTCTCTGCTGTCTTTATCATAGCTGTAATTTGTTTTTGTTCCATATTCATCAGAATATACGCGAAGCTCTGTCATGTTATTATTTGCATCATAGAAATACTGGTATCTCTGTCCGGATTCATCTGTAACACGCATCAGCCTGTCCAGGAAATCATATTCCAGATCATAGGTTTTTCCAGCCAGGTATGCCTGTACTTTTGCAAGATTTCCGCTTCGGTCATACACATAATGATTCATTCTTTTTTCTGCAGACGCACTGGCACTGTGATAATAGCTCATCTGGATACGATCCATACTGTCATACTCGTAGCGGATATAATCTCCATTGCTGTAAATGGTCTTTGCAAGATTTCCGTTTTTCTCTTCATATTCATATCTGACAAGTTCATGAGAATATTCTGCATCCGTTTCTTTTTTATCAATAGAAGCTCGCAGCATATTTCCAAATGCATCATAGGTAAATCCGTAGGCAAATCCATTATGGCTGATGGACGCAAGTCTGTCATTTTTGTAGGTATACGCATTGGTCACTGTTTTCTGTACATTTCCAATTGTTACTTTCTGGCTTACTGCACTGAGACGCTGTGCGGCATCGTATCTGTAGGAAATCTTATTTCCTCTTCCATCTATAAGTGATTTCAGCAGATCTGTAGTTTCATCCCACTCATAGGATACGGTATTTCCCTCTGTATCCGTAACGCCTGCTACATGATTTTTCTTCTCTGTGAATTTACGGGCCACCCAGGTGCCCTTTGTCTCTGTGGTATCTGACGCAGCAATACAGCCACTTTCCACAATGTTTCCTTTTGTGTCATATTTCAGACGGTATCTGACTCTTTCGGCAGAAGTTGCGGTTCGCAGACGACGTTTTGCATCATACTCATACTTAAAATTATTTCCTTTCGGGTCTGTGATCCCGGTTACATCACCAGTCGCATTGTACTCAAATTTCTGCCGATTCTTCTGAGCATCTGTAACAGAAATGAGATTATTTTCTGCATCATAAGTATATGTCTGTCCGAACTCCTCCCGGAATAACGCAATGCCATCTACAAACGCATGATTGGCATTATGGCAGTATGTATACGCTACCTGAATACTTGCATAATCATTTTTTGCCACGTACACATCACTCAGGAACTGCCAGTCCAGAATATCCGGACTGAAATTACTGTAGTGTGTATCTTTTGTCTTTCCATCTGCAGATATAAATACAACTACCACACCAAACCTGCGACCTTTATCCACAGAAGATTCCGGAAGTGTTGTTCCGAATCCCCAGGCATTCACCATGTAGGTATCGCCTTTTTTTCCTGTGAGATCCAGTTTTTTGACCAGACGTTTTTCACTTTCATAATCTCCAACAAATTTGAAAATATGATTGTCAAGTCCCGGAACCCTTTCATTTACTTTGGCCGTTGCTTTACGGTCTGTTACCGGAGCTTTGGATATCGTAAGAGCTGTATTTAGGATATAAGCAAACTTTTTTTCTTCTGTATTTTCAGGCATAAACGCATACCATACTTCTCCGTTATTCTTTGTAACTGTTCCCCGTATACGGATTCTTGTATCTTTGGGAAGTGTTACCAGCCCACTGGCCGTAGATGGAGTCGTATAGCAGTTCACCGGTGCATATGTGTAACCATACGGCGTGTTTGTTGCCAGTCTTACTACAGAATCTGCGGAAATATAGCCATAATATCTTTTTCCGTCAATATCCAGTCCTGCTTCATACCACTTGTTTCCACTGGAATCTTTTACAGATGAGCGTAATGCCAGACAGGTATTTTTTTCAATCCCTTCCTGTACCGGTATTGCTGATGCAGATGGGGCGGAGCGGAGAATGGCATTCTCAACTGCAGTACATGCGGAATTGCTGGCGCTTCCTCCCGGCATATAAATACACAGAGACTCTGATCTGACATATCCTTTCTGCCCGTTTCTTGTTTTCACATAGTACCAGAGATTTCCACTGGAATCTTTCAGAAATGCATTTGCCACCACACATTCATTCTTGAAGATACTTGTGATCTTTGTTTCTGCAGACACCTTTGGTGTTGTATAAACATCCGCAAAATCTGTGATCACCATCATTGCATATCTGACAGGAACATATACGCTGGTTCCCACTGTTGTCAGTTCATCTGCAAGCGTGGTTCCCGAGCCGGTAAAGCCCTGCGTACTCCCAAAGTAAAAATCTCCATTATCTATCAGATTGCAGCGGTTTGCAGTTGTTCCGCACTCCAGCTGTGCCATGTCTCCATAAACTGTTCCTTTTACTCTGTACATGTATAAGAATACTCTTACTTTTGTATCAGCCGCATCTTCCGGTACCTTGAATGTTGCCTTCTGACGTATAAACCCACCGGTACTCTTTCGGATTCCTTCACTTACCGCATAGACATTTTTTCCATCTTTATCATGATACTCAACTCGTGCAAAACATCTTCCATTTTCTCCAATCTCACTTATGACAGCTTTCATATACATGGAGAATGTATAGGTCGCACCTTTCCTCAGCGAAACTTCCTGATACCAGCTGCAGAACTGATTACTTACCTCGCTGGTAAGCTGAAGGGATCTTGTCCCTGTTTTTACATTCTGACTGTCGGTATTGACCGATGCTTTGATATTTTTTTCATCGGATACATAGGATTTCCAGCCAAGTGTCTTTGCCTGAATGATCGGATCCTTCAGCAGCTGGATGATATTTGACTGAAGTTTTGTTTCATTCTGCAGACGGTTGGTGTAATTTTTATCCTTGCTGTATCTTGCACTTGCCGCATGGCCAAATCCATCATGCACATGCAGAAGGTTTCCTGAATTGTCAAATCGGAAGATCTCACTTCTGTTTTTTCGATCTGTAAATTTTGTGCTGTTGTATCCATAGGTAAGCCGCAGGCTGTTTCCTTCTTTACTTCCTCTTCCGTACTCAGTTATCTTTTTTACTCTGTAAGGATTCTGGCTGTAATAGTCGTAATGCACTTCACTTTCATCAACATTACGGATCTTCTGGAGCAGACGGGTTGTTGTATAGGTATATGTGGTCTTGGAATTATCAATATCTGTGATTGATGTAAGACATCCGTTGGTATATGCAAACGTCTTGCTTTTCTGATCTGGTCCTGTTACCTTTATCAGATGATTTGCTTTTCCTGCACTGTCCGTATCATAAGTCAGTGTTGTCATACGGCCTGCACCGTCTGCGATGGATGCAATACGCAGGTTGGTATATTTCAGGCTAAGTGTATTTCCATGTCGGTCTGAAATAGATCGTAAATATCCTGCTGTCATGAAGTTCAGGCAGTTTTCTTCTTTATCTTTGATCACATAGGCAATATCGGAATCTCCGGTTTTCAGTATCAGTTCCAGATCCAGGCCGGTTTCCTCTTTCCATTTCTTTTTTGTACTGTCATATACAAAATAGTGGACTGTACCATCTCCATCTGTATGTTTATAATACTCCGTTCCTGCAATAGTGACTTTCCGGATCGTCTGATGATAATTCAGACGGACTCCATATCCGTAACCGATATCGATGTCTTTATCATTGCTGTTGTATACCTGTGTCAGCCCCATCGGCATCAGTGAGCCGCCTGTTTCCATTGTATTATGCTGCATGATCACATTTCCGTTGTAGTCATTCACGTACACGGTGCCTGCACGTCCTGCTTCCTGGCTGTGATATGTCCAGTAGTCCTCAAGGCCGGAGTAGTTTACGTAGGAAATGTCGATTCTCGGACGCATATTCGTATAATCACTGTCGCAATCTGATGAAAGATACGCTGTATATCCCGAAAGTTCATAACTGTCCCTAAGTAATACACCATAGTTACGTCCATTCTGATACCATTCCTTCACAAGCCGTGTAATATCAAGGCTGATATATTTCTGTTCATCTCCGGTAAACTTACATATATCTTCAACTGTTTCCGAATACATAGGCTTGTTCATCCACGTAAGATTGGCAGAATCCCAATCCTGCAGTACACGATGAACCTGAACAGTTCTTTCTTTTCCATCTTTTGCAAGAGACACCATCAGCATGCGTGCATTGATTACCATATCTCCGGTTTTGATCATCGGCAGTTTAAATTTCAGATAACTTCTCTGAATAATATCACCACCTCTGGTTTTTAAATACATCCCTTCACGATCAGTACCCGCTGCATCCTGTGAATCTACACATGCATCAATAATTTCCTTCACGTCTTTTGATGTTGTCGTAATCGGATCGACAATAACCGGATAAACTCTTTCCGGATCTTTCAGCCATTCTTCATCCGGTGTGATCCGGATCGCACAACGGTCTTTTTTTCCTTCATCCAGAAGTTCGATTCCGATATTTTCTGATCTTTTTCCTGCGGAATCTGTCATAAACGGCGCCGCAACAGCAAAAATCTCTTCCTCTGCATCATTTACAAATCTTACGCAGGAATTTCCTGCTACCGGATGAAGTTTTTTGGTATGATAGAGCCATGTAAAAGAACCGATTGCTTCCGGTGTTTTCAGGATGATATCTTCTTTTATGCTCTTTCCTCTTACACAGAAACGGCTGTCTGTTCCCGGAAGGATATCCGGATAAAGAACTGCATTCGTTCCGGTTTCTTCCGCCTTTACTTTTTCTGCGTTTTCCAGTGCCCAGCTAATCTTATATGCATCTTTGGTAACAGATACCGTCCCCTGCTTTCTGGAATGCTTACGAAATACGACTTTCCATTTGCCTTTTCTGTTGGCAAAATCCTTCTCTGCCCTCTCGCTGGCTGCGTATTCTTCTGCCATATTTTCTTCCTGATCTGCTTCTGTGTCTTCATCCATTTCCTCTGTCAGGGTATCATCCATTTCCTGCCAGATTCCCTCTTCGTCCTGATAATGAACATCATCCAGATAGATTTCTTTCGTAAAAGAATGATCCTCATTCTCAAACAGTTTGGATGCTGCGGTTCTTTCTTCTTTTATTTCCCGTCTTTTCTTATCTTCCATTATTTCTTTCCTTCTTTCTTTTCATTTTTGAGCCAGATCCATAAAGCAGTCATAACTGTTACCATTCCGCTCAGGATCTGATACCACTCTTCTTCTGAAAATGGGAGTGGATTTCTGCCTGTCAGTTCCAGGATTTGATTCGTCAGTGCGATCATAAGCACTGTCATCCGGATCAGTACATCTCTTGGAAATCTGATCTTTCGTTTGATCTTCATTCGTTTGCCACCTTCTTTCATCTCCGGTAAAGCTGGCCTTCACTTTACGCTCTGTAGTCAAAAACATATGTTTCACGCTTTATATAATATCGAACATCTGTTTGTTTTTAAATTACATATATGTTATTTTTCGTAACATATATGTAGAATCGAATATTTTTATCTCCATCCCTGTGCTTCCCTGCACTCTTTATCACAGTTTCTGAACAGTCTGATAACTTCTTCTTCCGAAATATCCAGAAAACTGACGATCTGAAAAAACAGCAGGATACTCATGGCATTTTCTCCATTTTCGATTCTGGAGATCGTCATCTTGGATACATCTACGCCTTCCGCCAGTTCTTCCTGACTGTACCCGCCTTTTTTCCGACATATACGGACATATTCTCCGATCTGATATAATTTCTGCTCTTCATTCTTCATTTTCTTTTCCCCCTTATTTATAAAGAAAAAAGCCAGGAAAACACCCCTGATATTAAAATCAGGGAAGTATTTCCTGGCTTTGAGTCTGGCTCTTACGCAATCTACGGTTGCCGGCCGGCTTCTCACTCAGTTTTTATGTGGTTTTCTTATCTCTTATGTGTTCTGTAATAAAAGATCTGCCTTCTGTATTGCTGTTCATTGCAATGTGCCAGCTGTATCTCCACCTCTTTTCTGCATCTGGGACATTTGATCCGGAGGATTCCGGAACAGTCACCTGTCAGATCGAACAATCTGCTGTTGGAGCAACTCGGGCAATGTACTCGTATTGCTTTTCTGTCGGGTGTTCTTTCTTCGATGTCCACCACTTCTCACGCTCCTCTTTTTTTCGAATATATGTTCGTTTCTTATATTTTCCATTATACAAACTTGTGTTCGTTTTTGCAATAGTAAATTTTCTCTCCGACAGCTTTCCAATCTCCCACGTTCATGCTATACTGAACCTATCTCTGTCTGCCCGTTTCAGTCATGGGGCAGACTTATTTTTTTCAGGAAAGGATTTATTTATGAAGCGTATCAAAAATATCGATCTGCTCCGTGCGGGGGCGATCCTCTACATTATGCTGTATCACTGCTACGTTCTGTCCGGGCAACCATGGCAGTCGCATACAGCCATCCACACACTTCTGACTCTTGGAGGTGAAGTAGGAGTTACACTGTTTTTCCTGTTAAGCGGATATGGGATCTATCTCTCCCTTTCTTCTTCGGAGGCGCGAGGCTGTCTCCCCGGCTGGCGGGCTTTTATGAAAAAGCGCTGTATCCGCATTATGCCCCAATATTATGTATGTATCACGGTCCTTCTGATCTTTATGTCCACGCAAATGTTCAGCAATGAGGGACTTCGTCACATCCTTGCGTACTATACGTTCACGGAGAACTTTTCCCCGGTGACTCATGGTTCCATCAATGGTGCGCTGTGGACGATGGGCGTGATCTTTCAGTTTTATCTGATCGCCCCGTTCCTTTATAAGGCTGTCCGGAAAAACTGGCTCGCCTCTGCCATTGTGTCCATTGTTTTCACTGTTATCTGCCGGTTCGCAGTCGTCCGTTATCTCCACGCTTCCGGTATTTCAGATACCTCTGTATATTTTGTATACGAGCGTCAGGTATTCTCTGCGCTGGATAATTTCGTGCTGGGAATGGCTGCTGCCGCTTTCTGGAAACAGACCGGAGATCGTACGCAGGATTACCGGCTGAAGCTTGGACTTCCGGTTTCTATTGCAAGCACCGCACTGATCCTGGTATGGATCTTTTATTACCACAGTCACGGGCTTTATGGCACCGCTCCCTCCGGTTATCCGGCACATTCCATCCTGGCGATCCTGTTCAGTATACTGCTTGTGGGATTCTCCCTCCTGCCGGAAATGGATTTCAGGTTTCTGCATCCGCTGTACTTCGTAGCCCGGAACCAGTACGGGATCTATCTGTGGCATATGCCCATCATCATGATCCTACAGGCCAATGCGCCATGGTTCAACACCATGAGCCAGCAGCGCTTCTGGCTGTTTTTGCCATGTATGGTGGTCATCACCTGCGTATTCGGCTATTTTGCAACCCGCTTTATCGATCATCCCGCTTCTGCGAAAAAGAAAGGATAACTTCCCATGAAAGACAGAACCGCCGTTAACCACAATATCCGCAAGCATTTTAACGAACTGATCTACAACACAGCCCGTTACACAGAGATCGCATTATCCATCGTGATCATTATCGTGATCGCACTGTCCGGACTGCGTCTGATCCTTACAACTGCCGGTACCTCCATCATGGATATGGACACCAGCTTTTTTACCAGTTTCCTGTCACAGGCACTGTCCCTTGTAGTCGGTGTGGAGTTTGTAAAAATGCTCTGCCGCCATTCCGCCCAGACTGTTGTCGAGGTCCTGCTTTTTGCAACAGCAAGGCAGATGGTCGTGGAACATCTCGATCCTGTACAGACACTGATCGGGATCATCGGTATCGCCATTCTCTTTGCCGTCCGGAAATATCTGATGACGGACAGTGATGATATGACCCCGCATCAGAAGAACGCTTCAGAAGAATCTTCAAAAAAAGCTTTCTCTTCTGAGGGCAAATGAGCATAATTGCAGAAAAGCTCCAACTGTATCCCGATATTGATACGGTTGGAGCTTTTCTTATAAATTGCATTGGTATAAACTCTATACGATACTATTGTCCACGTCGAGCCAACTGCATGCCCACAGCAGCTATCTCCAGATAATATACCCTGCATAGATCAGGTACATACACACCATGGAAATTCCCTCTTTCCGGCTGATCCTCTGCTTTGTCGCCGCATAGATCCACACGATCAGCGAGAACACGATAAGTATGACAATATCAATAATATTTTCCCGGATCAGTGCCACCGGATTGATGGCAGATGCAACTCCGAGAACCATCAGAATATTGAAAATATTGGAGCCTACCGCATTTCCCACAGCCATATCCACTTCGTTCTTTCTGGCTGCAACCACGGAAGTCACCAACTCCGGAAGGGAAGTTCCGATAGAAACAATGGTCAGTCCCACCAGTGTCTGGCTCATTCCAAGATCAATGGCAATGCGGCTGGCAGCATCCACCGTAAGATCTCCGCCAAAGGCAATGGCAAGTGCGCCTCCCACAATAAAGAGGATGCTCTTCGGCCAGGAAAGGATGCCGATTTCTTCTTCCAGCTCTTCCACTCCTTCCATGTCCACATTTTTTCCTGCTGCCCTGGCCTTCATGGCACTTTGGATCATTACCACAATATAGCCTGCAAAAAATCCCAGCAGGATCATTCCATCCAGATGACCAAGTCTCATTCCGATCGTATCTCCTGCTGCCAGGATCCCAAGCCCCAGAAGAAGAAGCGCACAGATCATGGAAAACGGAATATCCCTCCGGATGGTTTCCTTCTGTACCAGGATCGGTGTCAGGATGGAACAGACTCCAACAACCACCATCAGGTTAAAAATATTGGAACCTACCACATTGCTGACCGCAAGCTCATTGTTATTGACCAGTGACGCTGTAACGCTGACTGCGGTTTCCGGCAATGATGTTCCCATTGCCACAATAGTAAGGCCGATGATGATCGGCGGCACCTTCAGCCTTTTTGCGATACTGGAGCTTCCTTCTACAAAGAAATCCGCACCCTTCATCAGGAACACAAAGCCAATCACAAGAAAAACTAACACAAGGATCAGCGGTGAACTGTTTACCAGATTTTCCATTTTTCTTCTCACTTTCTTTTTTTATTTCCCATAACCCGGAGATTCATTGTCGCCCGCCCTGCTGAAAAAATTCTTTCCGGCATTCTTTTGTTACATAAAAAAGACCCATGTATGCCCTGCTGCAATAAAATATAACAAAGCATACATGAGTCTCATTCTTTAAGATTTGCCAGGTTTTCAGAAAAAACCGGGTCTGTTGACAAATCACACTTACGTGCGAACTACTCCCTCATGGAATTAAAATTTTCAATTTTTTTCAATTTAACAGAATTGTTTTTAAAAGTCAACCCCTGGCCGGTGACTTTTCTTTACCGAAAGCACATATTTTATGTATCTTTATTATTTTCCGCTTTCAGAAACAATCCCTTTCAGGATCTGTAAGACTCCATCTTCACTGTATGACGGACATACTTCCCTGGCTGCTGCCTGCACTTCCGCTCTGGCATTGGCTACCGCATAGCTCCTTCCCGCTTTCTGAAGCATGGCGATATCGTTGAGGTTATCTCCGAATGTACAGGTTTCCTCCGGAGAAATTCCTAACTGTTGCTGGATAAATTCGACAGCTGTACTTTTTTCGCCCTCCGGCGGAGTACTGTCCATCCATTCTTTTCCGGCAGCCGCCAGTGTTACCTTATCCCTCCATGCCGGTGTAAAATACGGTGCACAAAGCTCCTCGCACCGTTCCGGGTGATAGACAGAGAATTTCAGCACCTGTTTTCCCTGAAGAGAAGAAAGATCATCCACTTTTCTCATATCATAACCATAGGAATCCCGCAGCCACCGGAACATCCTTCCATTCTCATTCTCCGCATAGCAGCACTCCGGTGTGGCAATAAAGCAGTCACATTCCGGCATTTTTTCTTTCACCATATGATGCATGCGTTTCCAAACCTCATCCGGAAGTGTATGTACCTTCAGGATCTTATCATTCTTCCGGATCACCGTACCGCCATCTGACACAAAATACACCAGATCCTTCACCGGCTCAAACAGCTTCCTCTCACTGTCATACTGCCGCCCGGAACACACCACAAAGGTGATTCCCAGCTCAGTCAGCTTCCGGATCACTGTCATATATTCCGGATTGATAGTCATGGTCCCGTCTTTTACAAGAGTTCCATCTACGTCTGTTGCGATCAGTTTTATCATGTTGTTTTTACTCCTCTCCCATCTGAAATACCAATATCCTCTCTCTCTGATTTTTCCCTTCAAAAAGATCCTGGCAGTCGATCTCGTCCAGGAATTCCAGTTCCTCTACGGTCATCAGATATGAAATATATTCGTCAGATGGATAATAGAAAAACAGTAGCATTTCTCTTGTTTTTTCGTACCAGGATTCCCGGATGCGGCCGATGACGCTTCTCAGTGTTTCCACAGAAAAGGGATTGAAAAAATAAAATCTGTCTGCGGACTCCGGCACCTGAAAAAGGGCCGCATTCTCCAGTATAAATGATGTTTTTGTCCCGGAAACAGCCCGCTGTCTGTTTTCTTCTGCGGCTTTTGTCATACGTTCATCGTACTCCACGCCTGTGGTCCGGCATCTGACCTGCCACGCCAGAAAAAAATCCACTCTGCCTTTTCCACATCCATAGTCGATCAGATGATTCTTTTTCCCCAGATATCCACAATAAGCCAGCCGTTCCAGCACCCCGTACGGCGTTGGCTCGTATGGATAACAGTACTGATCCGATCTGGAATCGTCACGACCGGTGGTTTTGATCTTCAGCAGCTTATCATATTTTACTTCATTTTGATCCATGCTTCTGTTAATCTCCGTTCGCTACATCGGGCAGCTTCGTTTTTCCTCTTTATCCATATCTCCATGGACATACCTGGCATTGAACTCCATATTGATCTCACGGATCTCTTTCTTTCCGTCAATATAATCCTGATACATATCCGCAAGTCTCGCCATACAGCCATCACAGTTCGCGGAAATATTTCCAAGAGATTCCTCCACGATCTGTTTACGTTCCTCTTTTGTTGTATCTTTGATCAGATATCCTGGCATTGTTTTTTCCTCCTGATAGGTTCACCTCTATTTCAGGTGTTTTGTACTTTCATTGTTGTTTACTTTTTCCTGTGAAAAAAGCTGCTTGTATCAGACAAACAGCTTTACAAAAATTTTTCTTTTCTGTTTTTTTATTCTACTCTGGCCCACTACCAGTGTCAATACAATTTTTCGCCTGTTTCCGAAACGCAAAATAAAAGCCTCCGGAACAATTCCAGAGGCTTCATACGTGCGTTAGAGGATTCGAACCCCCGACCTTTTGGTCCGTAGCCAAACGCTCTATCCAGCTGAGCTAAACGCACATCTTTGTTGCTTTTCCTTTGTGATATTTCGTATCACCGCTGCAACAATATGTATGATACTCTAAGACCTATAAAATGTCAAGGGTTTTTTGAAACTTTTTTTGATTTTTTTTAAAAATATTTTTTATTGCTATTTTTGATGCAAAAGCAACAGTTTTTTAATTCCGTCTAAGTGCCTCGATCGGGCTCAGTTTCGCTGCCTTTTTCGCCGGATAGATTCCAAAGAACACACCTACTGCACAGGAGAACAGCGTAGCCGCCAGGATGGTTCCCGCACTGATCCCAGGTGTGATGGTCATTCCCATACTGCTGCTGATCACCGCACAGATCACATAGCCGCCTGCAATCCCCAGCACAATACCGATCAGCCCGCCTATGATCGTCAGGATCGCCGCCTCCGCAAGGAACTGTAACATAATGGACGAGGTTTTTGCTCCAAGAGATTTCCGGATACCGATCTCCCTGGTACGCTCTGTGACGGACACCAGCATGATGTTCATAACACCGATACCACCTACCAGAAGGGAAATGCCCGCAACAAAAGAGATAAACGCAGTCACCATGCCAAGCATCTGGTTCATGGATTTCATGACATCCTGGAAGCTCTGTACCTGGAAATATTCATCCCCGGCACACTGGTGACGTCTCTCAAGAAGATTTATGATCTTGTCTGCAACCGCCTGGGAATCCAGACTCTTATCCGCCTGAACTATGATCTGATAAAATTCTCCGCTGCTTCCGGTAAAGTCGTCCATGGCCGTATAAGGCACATTTATGGTCACCGGCATTCCATCGTAAGTATAGCTGACAAAGGCTCCGTTCTCTTTCTGTGTGGTGACTCCGCAGATGCGGAATGTCTTGGTCAGATCATAGCAGGTAATGTCCAGTGTCATTCCCACTACATCATCCGTTCCGAAAAGCCTTTTCGCATCGGCATCGGAGATCACACAGACGTTTTTTCCCTCTTCGACTTCCTTCTGCCCGAAATAGCTTCCGTACTTCACAGAAGCATTATCCACCAGCTTGGCATCCTGGGCCTCCCCGGTCACTGTAAGATTAAAATCGCCCTTTCCGGTTACGGTCTCGCCTGTATAGGACTCCGAAACATTAACACCTTCCACGCCATCCAGCTCCCGGACTGCATCAATATCCTCCGACTCGATCCAGACCTGGTCTGCTATGGCATCATCACTGCAGTAAACAGCGATCTGGCCGCCGCCGATATCATTGATCTCACTGTTCATCTGATTCTTCGTACCCTCACCGATGGACACAATGGCGATCACTGATGCAATACCGATAATGATCCCTAACATGGTGAGAAAGGATCTTCCCTTATTGGCCATGATATTATGGATCGCCATTTTGATATATTCATAAATATTACTCATCGGCAGTCTCCCCTGTCTCTGCTGCACTGTCACTGTCTGCCGCTGCTGCCTCTGCCTTCATTCCCTCTTCCAGGGAGCCCAGATCCTCGATGACCTCATCTCCGGCTTTAATGCCATCTGTGATCTCAACAGAGTCCTCGGAACTGATTCCTGTTGTGATATCCTGCTTCGTGATCACACCATCCTTCAGCACATAACAGAAGGAACCATCCTTGCCGATATTTACCACGCCTGCCGGAAGCGTTACCACATCCTCTGCCTTTTCTGCATAGATCTTTACCTTCACATCTACTCCCAGAAAAATATCCTTGTCCGGCTTGTCGATGCTCACTGTGGCAGAGATCAGTGTGGAGCCCTTTTCGTTGGTTGTGGCAATGTGACTGATCTTAGTCACCTTGCCGGTATATTTCCTGTCGCCGATGGTAATATCCGCATTCTGGCCTTCCTTTACCTTATCGTAGTCATACTTGGACACATTGATATCAACGCTGACCTTATCTGTATTCTGCAGGGTAAAAAGCTCCATTCCCTGTGTTGCCGCTGCGCCCTGCTGGACTGCTGATTTGGAAATGACGCCGTTAAAATCCGCCGAAATGCCTTTCTTTCCTTCTTCTACCAGCTCTTTCGCAGATTTTGCATCCAGCTCAGTAAGATTGTTGCTGACACGCATTTTTTCTTTCTCTTCTTCTGTAAGGCTGGCAGAATCCGCCTCTGCAATGGATTTCTGGGAAGCAAGGTCCGACTGCAGATCCGCCAGATCAGAGGTTGCCTGTTCGATCGCATTCTCAATGGCAGAAGTATCCACTGTACTTCCTGCAGAAGAAGCATCCGCAGATGCATGATCTGTCAGCCCCGGTGTTTCCTCTGAAGCTCCATCGGTAACAAAATCACCGGCTGCACTACTGCTGTAATCGGAATACTCCGGCATTTTTGGCTGGCTGGCCTTCTTATCCTCATAAGCTTCCTTTGCTTCCTGGCAGGTGATCTCTGCCTGACTTCTTGCTGCTTCCGCTTCATCCAGCGCCTGGGCATTCTCATCGCTCTGCTCTGCCTGCCACTGTGCAAAAGCCATCTGATACCTGGTATCTGCCTGATTATAAGCATTCTGTGCCGTTACATAATCGGAATTCAGCTGTCCCAGCTCCTTTTGGTACTGCGGAAGTGTCTCATTCTGATATGTAGTCAGCGCTTCTGAATACGCTCTCTGAGTCTCTGCATCCCTGGCAGCCTGGGCCTCTGCCTTTGCCTGGGTCACCGCCTGGGCCTGTGCCTGCGCATCTGCCGCAGCCTGAGCCTGTACAGACGCCAGCTGTGATCTCAGGGAAGCCAGATAATTCTGCTGCTCCCTTACCTGCTGTTCCAGACTGGAAACCTTTGCTTTTGCGCTGTCCTGCTTCTGCTGAGCCTCATTGGATTTATTGATGGAATTTTTGTAATCATACTGTCCGGACTGTACATTCAGCTCTGCTTTCTGATTATCCCTCTCCAGATCCTTCACTTCAAACTCTATCAGCTTCGTTCCCTTTGAAACCGTATCGCCTTCTGCGAAGGATACGCTTTTGATCTGTGCGTTCACAGGAGAATAAAAGGTCTTCTGCTCATCACTGACAACGGTTCCGGTTGCATCTACGATCTCCTCCACATCTCCTGTCTCCGCTTTGGTAACAGCAACCTGCGGAATCTGTGATCCCCCGCGGCCTGCACCTGATGCCGCATAAATACCGCCTGCCACAACAGCTACTGCTGCCACACCGATCACAATCTTTTTCCCTTTTTTCATTCTTAAGCCTCCTCGACAAATTCCTCATTGATCGTATCTGATTCAATTTTTCCATCCATGATCCGGACCACACGTCTGGCCTGAGCCGCGATCCCATTATCATGAGTGATCAGGATCAAGGTTTCTCCTGATCTGTGCATTCCCTTCAGGATTTCCATAATTTCCCTGCTGGATGCAGAGTCCAGATTTCCCGTTGGTTCATCTGCCAGGATCACCGGCGGCCTGGCTGCGATAGCTCTGGCAATAGCCACACGCTGCTGCTGTCCCCCTGACATTTCGTTTGGCTTATGATCCATACGTTTCTCAAGTCCGACTTTTTTAAGAGATTCCACAGCAAGCTTTCTTCTTGTTTTCCGGTCGATCCCACGATAGATCAGAGGAAGTTCCACGTTTTCCAGCGCCGTAAGATTTGCGATCAGATTAAAGCCCTGAAAGATAAAACCAATCTCCTTATTTCGTACCACCGAGAGATCATTATCCTTCATTGTGGATACATCTGTTCCATTCAGATAATATTTCCCGGAGGTGGGGACATCCAGACAGCCCAGCATGTTCATAAAGGTGGATTTTCCGGAACCGGACTGTCCGATAATAGCCACAAATTCCCCCTTATGGATCTCCAGGTTCACATGATCCAGCGCCCGCACCTCATTTTCTCCGGGATTGTAAACCTTGCACAGATCTACTACCCGTACCAATGCATCTTCCATAATAAAATTACTCCTTGTAAAGTAAATCAGTCCCAGGCAAGCCTCTCCTCTGCTTATTGCTTTTTGCCATTGAAACAGAGAGCTTCCCTGATCAGGTTAAAAATACAGAGCGAAGTCTGCAGGGGATACTGCTGTTTCTCGTCGGAACGCTCCAAGCCAAAACAGCAGCAGGCAGACTGCTCTGTCATTTCCGGGAAACCCCCGCTCATTGATCTGTAACGAAAAGATTACCTGAATGTCTTCAGAACTGACACACATTTATACATCTGTTTATGCATCAAGTAAAAACGCCTTATATGCCTTGTATGCCTCATATACATCTGCCTTGCTGGTAACCTCCCACGGAGCATGCATACTCAGCACTGCCACGCCACTGTCGATAACCTCCATTCCGTAAAGTGCCGCAATATAAGCGATGGTTCCGCCTCCGCCAAAATCAACCTTTCCAAGCTCTGCTGTCTGGAAAGCAACATTGTGATCATCAAAAATCCTGCGAACTCTTGCAACGTACTCTGCATTGGCATCGTTGGAACCGGATTTTCCTCTTGCTCCGGTGAACTTGTTAAGAACGATACCACGTCCAAGATATGCTGCATTCTTTTTCTCAAAAGCCTCACCATAGGCCGGATCATAGCCGGCACTTACATCGGAAGAAAGCATGCTGGAATTACGGAGAGCTCTTCTTAATGCAAGCCCGGAATAGCAGCCCATTCCGTCCAGAAGCTCTGCCACACTGTTCTCAAAAAATCTGGACTGCATGCCTGTGGCACCAACGCTTCCGATCTCTTCCTTATCTACAAGGAGACAGCAGCCGGTACGCTTCGGTGTCTCCTCCATCTCCAGCATTGCCGCAAGGGATGTGTAAGCGCATACACGGTCATCCTGTCCATATGCTGCGATCATGCTGCGGTCAAATCCACAGTCTCTTGCCTTTCCTGCCGGAACGATCTCCAGCTCTGCTGAAAGAAAGTCCTCTTCCTCAATACCATACTTCTCATTTAAAATCTTCAGCACATTCTGTTTTACCGCATCCTTTTTGGAATCATCCGAAAGCTCTGCAAGAGGTCTGCTGCCGATCAGGATATCCAGCATCTCACCCTCAATAACCTCTGCTGCCTTTTTCTGGAGCTGTTTTCCGGAAAGATGGATCAGAAGATCTGTGATGTAAAGTACCGGATCTTCCGCATCCTCACCAATGCTGATCTCCACAATGCTTCCGTCCTTTTTTGCAACAACACCATGCATGGCAAGAGGCAGTGTCACCCACTGGTATTTCTTTACACCACCATAATAATGGGTATCCAGATAAGCCAGATCCGTATCCTCATACAGAGGATTCTGCTTGACATCCAGTCGCGGAGAGTCGATATGTGCACAGAGAATGCTCATACCTCCGGAAAGCTCTTCCGTTCCTACATGAAACAGAGCAACGATCTTCTTCATCCCTACCGCATAAACCTTGTCACCTGCCTTGATCTTCTCGCCTTTTTCAAGTTTCGACTCAAGAGACTCATATCCGGCAGCCTCTGCTTCCTTCACGATTTCTGCAACACATTCCCGTTCCGTTTTTCCTTTATCCAAAAATTCTCTGTAAGCCTTCGCAAGCTTCTCCATTTCTGTCTCTTCTGCTTCCTTATAAGAAAGCCACGCATTTCTTCTTTCCATTTTAGTGGTCCACCTTTCTTTATAGCTTCCGGCAGCTGCCGTTTCTCATCATATTATCTGCAATCTGTCTACTATTATAGGTCAAACATTTACGAATTTCCACCGCAATTCCCATTCTTTACAAAATCTTTATGATTCGTTATAGTAGTTCTTAAGAATTGGCCCTGTATCCAAAATTTTCAGGTATCTCACACACGGAAAGCTTTCTGTTTCACCGTAGACTTTACCTGTATGCTTCAACAGGGCAAAGGAGGAAACAACATGCAAGCATCTGCTCAGCTAAAAGAGCTTCTTCACAGCATCAACCGCAAAAGCTATCCTGCATACAAGTCTCTGCGGGGTGCATACCAGTTTGACCGTTATATTTTGTCCATTGACCACGTGCAGGGGGATCCTTTTGCCTCTCCCTCTCACATCAGTGTGAAGCTTTCCCACCGAGACACCGGATTTCCGGCAGAATATTATAAGGATTCCCTGACCCGCATCACACTGGGAGACTTTCTGAACCGCCAGTTTGAACAGCAGGTAAACCGTTATACCTTCCGTGCAAAGGGCTCCGGAAAAAGCGGCCTGATCTCAGTAAGCCACTGTGGTCAGGAGGTTCTTGCACGTACCGCCTGTGAAATAACGGAAAAAGGCATCACTGCCCGTTTCTTCATCGGTTTCCCGGCCAATGGCAGAACCATCAATTCCCCCGAACTGGAAAAAATCCTCTTCGATTTTCTTCCGGTCTGTATTCACAAGGCATTTTTTTACCGGAATCTTGACCCGGAAGCGCTGAGAAAAGCCATCTGCCTTGCCGAAGATCAGGCATTTATCCGTCAGGAGCTGAAAAAACGTTCTCTGGCTGCCTTTGTCAGTGACGGCGCTATCCTCCCCAGGGAAAGCGGCATCTCTTCACGCCCGATGAAAAACTCTGTTCCTTTTGTTTCTCCGGAAAGCCTGAGGGTTTCCATGGAGCTGCCCCACAGAGGAACCATAACAGGCATGGGCATTCCCTGTGGCATCACCTTGATCGTAGGTGGCGGCTACCATGGCAAATCCACCTTACTTAACGCACTGGAGCTGGGAATTTACGATCACATTTCCGGCGATGGCCGGGAGTATGTCATTACCGATCCTTCTGCTCAGAAGCTTCGCTCTGAGGACGGCCGTTTTATCAAAGATGTGGACATTTCTCTTTTTATCAACGATCTTCCAAATAAAAAAGACACCCTCTGCTTTTCTACAGAGGATGCCAGCGGCAGCACTTCACAGGCTGCCGGTATCGTGGAAAGTATGGAGGCCGGAAGTAAAGTCTTTCTCCTTGACGAGGATACCTCTGCCACCAACTTTATGGTCCGTGATTCCTTCATGCAGCGGGTGATCTGCCGGGAAAAGGAGCCCATCACTCCATTTCTGGAACGTGCCCGGGATCTCTATGAAAAGGCAGAGATCTCCACTATCCTGGTTGCCGGAAGCTCCGGAGCTTTTTTCCATATTGCGGATACTGTGATCCAGATGGATAATTATCATCCGGTGGACATCACAGCAGTCACCAAAAAGCTCTGTCAGGAATATCCTCTCTCAGACATTGAGGCCCCTGCATTCCGCCTTCCGGGAAGCCATCGCATCATGACCAGGGCCAAAGTGACTCCATCCCGCCACAGCCGTCCCGGACAGCCGGAAAGACTGAAAACCAAGGTTCACGGCAAAGATGGCTTTTCTCTTGGAAAAACCGAAGTGGATCTCCGCTATGTGGAGCAGCTGATCGACTCCGAGCAAACTGCATCCCTGGCGTTGCTTCTGAAATATGCCTGCGAACATCTTATTGACGGAAAACGTACTCTGCCGGAGATCATCACTTATCTGGATACTCAGCTGAAAAGGCAGGGATTGTCCTTCTTCTCGGAAGGCTCTTATATTCCATGCGGTTATGCCATGCCCAGGATCCAGGAAATATATTCCTGCTTTAACCGCTATCGCAGGCCGTAGCTGTGCCTGAAGCTGTATATCCAATAAATCTCAGACAACAAAAAAACGCTGCCGATAAACATTGGAAATCTTTATCTCCTCTGTCCTTCGGCAGTTTTTTTCTGCAATGCAAAACCACCGTCCTGTCGGCTCTGTCTTGCCAATGGAACGGTGGTTTATCTTCATACATATTTTAGGGAAAGGAAAGAGTTTTTCTTAAGAGCTTCTGTTCTCTTAAGATGTTTATATCATACAGGATAAATGTGAGAGAAATTTGTACAATTTCTAATAAATTTATAAAATTTATTAACGAAGTCTAATCATTTTCCAAAATAATCCTGCTGATCATTATTTACCATGGTCTTCCGGAAAAAACCGAAATATTACAGCCGTTTCTTTCGCTTTTTAGTCGTGTCTCTGCTCTTTGTTATCATATGTCTCACAGAATCTGGCAGCAAAAGCCGGCGGCTCCTGATGCGCATACAAATGAGAAATGTCTCCAAAAGAGCTCATACGGAAGGACGCGATCCCTTTTCGCCTCTCCTCTGTAACAATGGTGCTCACCGATGACGGCGCCGCACAGAAATTCTGCAGCATCACCAGCGGAGAGATACTGAGAAGATAGCTGATGAGTACACAGCTTACACCGAAATGGCAGAAAAACACAAGCGTATCTTCATTGGCTTTTTCTGCTCTGTAATAATGTCCTTCCCGCACATAGCCATGCTCTGCCAGAACTTTATCAAAATTCTGTGTGACCCAGTCATACTCTTCTTTCATTTTTCCCTCTCGCAGGATGTCATTATCCCACCAGCGGTCAAAGCTGTAGAAATTTTCAATCTTCGTCCAGTCCTGGGGAAGCCAGTCCCAGGGAATGATCCTTTCCCCATGAAGATCCGGTCTTCTGATCTTTACGTCGAATTCTCTCAGCCACTTGCATTCTGTAGCTGTTCTTCCGTTTTTCTTCAGTGTGCAGGATGCGGTATCCTTTGCTCTTCCAAGCGGAGAAACATAAAAATCCCTGACATCAAGAGCTGCGATCTTTTCAGAAAGAAATTCCGCTTCCTTCCAGCCCTTTTCGGTCAGGGAATCTATTGTGTAATCCGGGTCTCCATGTCGTATAAAAAGTAATTTCATCTTTTGGTATCCTCCATTTCATAACCTGGATTTCCATTATATTCTTATTTTTTCAGTTGTCAATTCCTGATAGCTTCTGCTGCAGGGATCAAACCTGATCCGCGGTTTCTCCATGGAGCACAGCCTGCTGCTCCCTCAGCTCATAAACTGCCTTTTTCAATGCCTGAAAGCTCTCCTCACTGATTATGTGCTCGATCCTGCAGGCATCATGAATCGCTGTTTTTTCCTGGACTCCCAGTATCATCAGCCAGGAAGAGATCAGCTGATGACGTTCATATACCTTATCGGCAATCTTATGTCCGTCCTCTGTCAGACGGATATCTCCGTTGTCGGCTACTGTGATGAGATTTTTCTGGCGAAGATTCTTCATGGCAACACTGACACTCGGTTTCTTAAAGCCCATCTCTGCCGCGATATCCACAGCTCTTACAAGAGAGCTCCTATTTCCAAGGATCAGGATTGTTTCCAAATAATCTTCAGATGATTCATTTGATCTCACGTTATTTACACCTCCCTCGGTTTGTTAAAACTAACCAAGTTAATCATAACATACTTTAGGAGAATGAGCAATGGTTTTTAATGCTTTCTGTTTAGTTCTGCCTCAATTGCCAGAAGGCACTGGCTGGAACATATCTGCAGAATTCTGGAAATTTCCAGGAGTTTTTCCCTGGAGCAGTTTCCCCGGAGCAGTTCACAATATCCCTGAAATTTCATCTGTACCAGGATATGTACCAGCTCGTGATCAACTTCTTGTCCACATTCCTTTTGAAAACGTTCATTAAGGATCTGCTCCATTTTCGTACAGGCATCCTCACGGAAATTCACATATCTGGTACCTTCAGCTCCATCTATGAGGATTTTTGCGATGTCCCTGTTTTCCCAGATAAATTCCATAAGTATCCTGTCATATTCTTCCGGATGCAGTTGTTTTTCCTGATCCGTAAAGTCTCCCATGATCCGCTTCAGATCCTCTACCGTCTCTTCCACGATTTCTTCAAAAAGAGCTGCTTTACTTTCAAAAAAGAAATATAGCGCTCCCGTAGTCACCTCTGCTTTTTTGCAGATCGCACGAAGAGAAGCCTTCAGAAATCCCCTGTCTCTGAATTCTTCCTTCCCCGCTTCCAGAAGTCTGCTCCGCACAGCATTTTCTGATTTTTCCATATTTTACGCACTCCATCATTTTTCCTGCATTCCGCTTTGCAGGAAAATTCCGCTTATTTCTGACCAGATGTTAATTTTTTAGCAATCTGATCTTACTGGTATTTTACCTTAAATTGCTGAAAAAAGAAAGTATTTTGTACCCCGTGTCAATCTGTCATCGGGGAATCTCCACGGTCTGTAACGATTTCATAGCCTACAGACTCCACACGTCTGGTAAGGCACCCTCTGCACTCTGCTGCTTCCTCGCCTGTACAGATCTTGTTATCATAAAGCTCATACTGTTTACGGTTCTTCACCGGAGAAAGATTGGGCATTACTACATTTGCACCCGCCTGAAAACCCTTTTCCCTGCCTCTGGGGTCCAGGGTCCCCAGTGCTGTGGTTGCCGGAAGAAGTACCTGTGGAAGCAGGATCCGGATGACAGACAGCAGAAACAGTGTCAGATCCACACTTCCTGCCGGTTCCTCTGCAAATTTCGTATCATGGTGCGGGACAAATGGTCCGATCCCCACCATATGCGGATTCAGGTCTTTAAGAAAAACAAGGTCTTCCGCCAGATACTCCAGCGTCTGTCCCGGCGCACCTACCATAAATCCGGCACCTATCTGATATCCCAGTTCCTTCAGGGTATAAAGACACTGTTTACGGTTTGCAAGACTTAAACTCTCCGGATGAAGATAACGATAATGTTCCTCACTGGCCGTCTCATGACGGAGTAAATAGCGGTCTGCTCCGGCATCTTTAAATCTCTGATAGCTTTCTTTTGATTTCTCCCCAATGGACAGCGTGATCGCACAGTCCGGATATCCCTGTTTGATGGACCGGATGATGTCAACCATCCGGTCATCATTAAACCATGGGTCTTCCCCTCCCTGGAGCACAAATGTCCGAAATCCCAGCTCATAGCCATTCTCGCAGCACTGCAGGATTTCTTCCTTCGTAAGGCGGTAACGGCTGGCATTCCTATTAGAACGGCGGATCCCGCAGTAATAGCAGTCATTTCTGCAGTAATTGGTAAATTCTATCAGACCTCTTGTATATATTTTATTTCCAAAATATTTTTTCTGTATACGGACAGCCTCTTCCCGAAGCAGACGAACCGTATCCGGATCCTGGTATAAGTGCAGAAGTTCCGGATATTCTTCCTTTGTCAGCTGTCCTTCTTTTATAAATTTTTCAACGATCCCCATACTTTATCTGTCCTTCTCTTTTATTTACAAAACTATCTGTAAAAATATTTTATCACAAAAAAACAGATATTGCACAATATAAGTATACATGCAATATCTGTTCTTACAGAATGGTTACTGTTCATTCCCTTCTCAGTAACACAGAATGATCCAATTTTTATTTAATAAGATCCTTTACAACCTCACCGGCAATGATCAATCCCACTACGGAAGGCACAAAGGCATTACTTCCCGGTACCTGACGTCTCTGAGTACATTTTCTTTCTGTTCCCGGAGGACAGATGCAATGAGACTTGCAGCTGATCGCCATATCATCAATTGGAGTCATTGGCTTCTCCTGTGAGTAAACCACCTTCAGTTTTTTGATTCCTCTTTTTTTCAGTTCACGGCGCATGACCTTTGCAAGGGGACAGACGGACGTTTTATAAATATCTGTCACTATAAAACCTGTTGGATCCATCTTATTTCCGGCCCCCATAGAGCTGATGATCGGTGTTCCTGAAGCCTTTGCCTGCTCTACGAGCATCAGCTTTCCAGTTACAGTGTCGATCGCATCGACTACATAATCATATTGGGAAAAATCAAAGGAATCTGCTGTCTCCGGCACATAAAATGTTTTGTGGATATTTACAACTGCATCCGGATTAATTTCAAGAATACGTTCTCTGGCCACGTCAACTTTATATTTCCCTACAGTCTTTCTTGTTGCGTAAATCTGGCGATTGATATTGGTGAGGCATACTTTATCATCATCAATGAGATCCAGGGTACCTACGCCACTTCTGACCAGTGCTTCCACCGTATATCCGCCAACACCGCCAATTCCGAATACTGCGACTCTGGAATTTTTCAGCTTTTCCATTCCTTCTTTTCCGATTAATAATTCTGTTCTTGAAAACTGATTCAGCATTTTCTGACTTCTCCTTATATTCTTTCCATGTATATTTATACTGACAACGGATATATTTTTTATATCTGTCCGATTTGTT
Source organism: Blautia sp. MB18-30 (assembly GCF_023669475.1). NCBI lineage: Bacteria > Bacillati > Bacillota > Clostridia > Lachnospirales > Lachnospiraceae > Blautia > Blautia sp. MB18-30. The sequence goes on from NZ_JAMOYY010000036.1 coordinate 25,729, forward strand.
TTACAACTGTCAGGATTCTATCATGGGAAAATAGCCTTGTCAATATCCCTACCAATAAGCTAGGAATATTTTCCCGTTTTCATCAATAAATTTTATGATACAAAAAAAGATCCCTGAAAAAGGAATCTTACTGATACTGCGGGTAGCCGGACTTGAACCGGCACGGAGTTGCCCCCGAGAGATTTTAAGTCTCTTGTGTCTGCCTATTCCACCATACCCGCATATTCAATTAATTTGTTCAAAAATGGGGCCTATAGGGCTCGAACCTATGACCCTCTGCTTGTAAGGCAGATGCTCTCCCAGCTGAGCTAAGACCCCAAATATGAACGACCCAGAAGAGACTCGAACTCTCGACCTCCGCCGTGACAGGGCGGCGCTCTAACCAACTGAGCCACTGGGCCATACAAAATATAAAACTTTTAAAATGGACCTTCGGGGACTCGAACCCAGGACCGACCGGTTATGAGCCGGTTGCTCTAACCAACTGAGCTAAAGGTCCAAAAAGCCGATGATCGGACTCGAACCGATAACCTGCTGATTACAAATCAGCTGCTCTGCCAATTGAGCCACATCGGCGTATTAAACACCAAATGTTGAATCGAGTCAATGAATATCCAGTTTAGTTTTAAGTGACTCCAAGGGGATTTGAACCCCTGTTACCGCCGTGAAAGGGCGGTGTCTTAACCGCTTGACCATGGAGCCATATTTCTTTTTCATGTTTCGCTGTTTTGTATTTCCCTCAGCGACGAGTTAAATAATACCATACCTTTTTTATAATTGCAAGCTTTTTTTTGAAAAATTTCAATTTTTTTTACAAAGCCGGAAAACAGGCCGAAAAGCCTTATAAAATGGGCTTTCTAAGGGTTTGTATTTCCTTTCTCAAACCCTACCCGGAAAAATTTTTTCTGTTTTTTTCAAACATTGACATTATTTTTTCTCTGTATATAATTGAAAGTATGATGACTTAAAAAATCATATGAAAGGATGACAATAATGAAAGTTTTATTACTCAACGGCAGTCCTCGCAAAGAAGGCTGCACTTATACAGCTCTTACAGAGATCGCAGAAACCTTAAAGAAGAACGGTGTGGAGGCAGAAATCTTCCAGGCCGGGGATCCTTCTCAGGAAAACGTTGCTGCCGCAGCTGCCATTATGAAAGAGGCTGACGCCCTTATTGTTGGTTCTCCGGTTTACTGGGCTTCTCCTTCCGGACAGATCATCGAATTCATGGATAAATTCGCTTCCAAGGCCGGAAAGGATATGATCCACAAGCCTGCCGCAGCTGTTGCTTCCGCAAGACGTGCCGGTACTACTGCTACTCTGGATGTTCTGATCAAATACTTTACCTATCATCAGATGCCTGTCGTGTCCGGAAACTACTGGACAATGGTTCACGGCAATACCCCGGATGACGTCAGAAAAGACGCTGAAGGCCTCCAGATCATGCGTACGTTAGGCAATAACATGGCATGGCTGTTAAAATGTATTGAAGCCGGTAAAAAGGCCGGTATCGACGCTCCGGAAACAGAGCAGAAGATCATGACTAATTTCATTCGATAAGCCGGAATTTCTCTGTCATAGCTTTATAAATTTATTGATTATCTCTAACAGTCAATATTTCTATTTGTAGTTACAAAAATAAACGTGCAGATATAAATGTATCTTATTTATATCTGCACGTTTTTACATCCTTATCCTGTCACAGATCAAGCATAAAAAAATCCCATAAACTTTACATTTACAGGAAACAAAAAAACTCCCCCTGTTGGACTCGAACCAACGACACTGCGGTTAACAGCCGCATGCTCTACCGACTGAGCTAAGGAGGATTACTTAAATATTTAATTAAGGTTTGTACCTTAAAAACTACATACATGCTTGTTGATCATTAATCAAACTCTTTGAATCAATTCTTAACCTGCGTTTCTTGGTCAAACCCTCACCCGATTAGTAACAGTCAGCTCCATGTGTTACCACACTTCCACCTCTGCCCTATCTACCTCGTCGTCTTCAAGGGGGTTTACTTCACTAAGAATGGGATATCTCATCTTGAGGGGGGTTTCACGCTTAGATGCCTTCAGCGTTTATCCCTTCCGGACTTGGCTACCCGGCCATGGCTTTGGCAAGCCAACCGGTCCACCAGCGGTCCGTCCATCCCGGTCCTCTCGTACTAAGGACAGCTCCTCT
>NZ_JAMOYY010000037.1:0-27801 GCF_023669475.1 Blautia sp. MB18-30
GGTGTGGGGAGGGGAAACGGGCTTCGCAACTCCGAGTGCCTCCCCTCCCCACGAATTCCCCCGCTTTTTCAAAGCAGAACTTTTTTACCAAAAAACCTACAACACTTTGGAAAGAAACTCCTTCGTCCTTTCCTCTCGAGGATCCCCAAACAGTTCTTTCGGATTTCTATCCTCAAGAATCACCCCATCATCCATAAAGAGCACTCTGTCGCTGACCTCCCTTGCAAAGCCCATCTCATGAGTAACCACCAGCATGGTCATGCCTTCTTTTGCAAGCTCCTTCATAACCTCAAGAACCTCTCCGACCATCTCCGGATCAAGAGCTGATGTCGGCTCGTCGAACAGAAGCACCTGGGGATTCATTGCAAGGGCTCTGGCAATGGCAACCCTCTGCTTCTGTCCGCCTGAAAGCTTTCCGGGATAGACATCGGCTTTTTCTTCAAGGCCGACTCTTTTCAAAAGAGCCCTCGCCTTCTGATCAGCTTCCGCTACATTCCATTTGCCAAGGCGCACCGGCGCAAGGGTGATATTTTTCAATACTGTCATATTTGGAAACAGATTAAAATGCTGAAAAACCATTCCCACATTTTCCCTGAATTTATCTACATCCAGCTTCGGATCCAGAAGCTGCTGTCCGTTTACGGTGATCTCGCCTTCCTCCGGTTTTTCCAGAAGGTTCAGACAGCGCAGAAATGTAGATTTTCCGGAGCCGGACGGACCGATGATGCAGATACACTCACCCTTGTTTACGTGAGTTGTGATTCCCTTTAATACGTGTACGTCCCCGAAGGACTTTTTCAGATTTTTAACATCAATCACTTTCTCTCAGTCTCCTTTCAAATCTCTTCAGCAGAAGGCTCAGGCACTTCACGATCAGATAGTACATGATACCTGCAACGATCAGCGGTATAAACATCTGATAAGTACGGGAAGAAACATAGCTTGCCGCTTTTGTCAGATCCATGATACCTACATAACCTAAAATAGATGTTTCTTTGATCAGCTGGATAAACTCATTACCCATTGCCGGAAGGATGGTTTTTACAGCCTGCGGAATGATAATGAAACGCATGGTATCTTTATACCCAAGACCCAGAGAACGACCAGCCTCGCTCTGGCCCTTGTCCACAGATAAAATACCTCCGCGGATAACCTCGGAAACATATGCACCGCTGTTGATACCGAAGCTGACCACTGCTGCCACATATCCCAGCCTGCTGTGGAACACTGCAAAATAGATGATCATCAGCTGAAGGACTGACGGTGTTCCACGGATCACATCAACATAAATATCCGCGATCGTGGAAAGAATGGTTCTTCTGCCTTTTTTCGCAGCTCCAAGACGTACCAGAGCCACTACAAGACCGATCAGGATACCTACGATCACTGACAAAAGGGAAACGATCAGCGTAATCCCAAGACCGTTAATATAAAACTTCCAACGATTATCCTGAAGGAAAATAAAGCTTAAAAGTCCCAGAAAACCATCGGTTGCTGCTACATCTGTCACATCCTCGCTGTTTTCAAGTGTGTCCACAAAATACTTCTGATAAAGATCATCATATTCCCCGGATTTTTTTACTTTTGCAAGCCCGTCATTGATGATCTGGACAAGCTCTGTGTTTCCTTTTTCAATACAGAAAACCGTATCCTCTGCTGTACTTGGCACGGACTCATACTGCAGGTCTGAGTTCTGTTTGCAGTAGATCTCCGCCATGATATTGTCGATCAGAACTGCATCTGCTCCACCGTTTTTCAGCTCCATGACTGCACTGGAAGCGTTTTTAAATCTTTTTACTTTGGCATCCTTAACTTCACCGTAATCAGTAGTCTCGCCGGATGCGATCATATCACTCTGTGCACCCTCCAGAACTGCAACGGTTTTTCCGGACATCTCCTCAAAATCCTTGATCGGATTATCCTTACGGCTGATGATGCACTGTGTACCGGTGTAATAAACATCGGAAAAATCAACGCTTTTTTTACGGTCCTCCGTAGGTCCGATCCCGGCTGCGATCACCTGTACATCACCAGCCTCCATGGAACCCATCAGGGAATCAAAGGGCATATCCTTCCATACCAGCTTTACGTTTTCTTCCTTGGCGATCGCCTCCAGAAGATCGTAATCAAAACCTGTAATATTTCCATTATCATCCAGGTATTCAAATGGTGAATACTCTGCGTTCGTTCCTATGATGATGGTCTGCTGTTCTGCCGCTTTTACTGCCACTGCACTGCTGAAATATATCGGCAGAGCCATGATCATACACAGTACAAAACAGATAAGAGCTCTGCTTTTTCCATTGCGTCCCATTATTTTCCCCTCCTGCTATTCATATTTTTTTCCGTAGCCAAAAGCACCTTCCATGCCACAAATGCCCGCTGCAAAAGCAGCTGCCTCTTCAAGACTTTCACAGATCGCGGTTTCCTCCGCCATGCCGTTTTTCCTTCTTCCGATATACCCGGTAAGGAAAGATGCGATCAGTGAATCCCCGGCGCCAAGAGTATCTTTTACTTCCGTAAGCGGCGCTGCCGGCTGTCGGTAAAAATTCCTTCCGTCATAAAGAATGCAGCCCTTGGCTCCTCTGGAGGCCATGGCAAGCTTCGGCCCCATGGAGATGATCTTTTTCAGATGCTCTTCTGCCTCCTGGTCGGTTCCGTCAAAGGAGCAAAATGCGTAAGTAACCTCCGGTGCTGTTTTTTCATAATATTCCTCTGTGGAATCATCAGAAAAGTCAAAAGAAACCGGAATTCCCGCCTCTTTGATCTTATGCAGCTCTTCCTCCGTAAAAGAGTAATTTCCGCTATGTACCACATCAAAGCCTTTCATATATTCCAGATCAAAACGATCAAGGATATACGGTGTTTTTCCACGGATACCACCATCATTAAAATCCAGGAACTCACGGTCTCCGTCTTTTAATGTGATCCTGGAATAACCGTTCTCGCCGTGCAGCTGTCTGCACTTTACGGTTTCCACGCCGATTTTTTCCAGTGTATCCATGATCAGTTCTGCTCTGTCGTCATCTCCGAAATATCCCATATACGCTGTTTTTTCACATCCGGCCATCTTTCCGTAAACACTGACGTTTACGCAGTTTCCGCCTGGATACATGGTTTTCAGATGATCATAGATATCCACTACATTGTCTCCGAAGCCAAGAAGCTTTGTACTGTATTTACTCATATTTTCCCTTTCTCTGTGCACAGGCACAGCAGCACCTTTAGTACTCTACAACGCCCATATATCTTCTCATATCCAGCGGATGACGGCGTTTATCCTGGAGAGCGGTACGGTAAACGGTCGTCATGGTGTAGAACAGCATCGGGGTAAAATATTCCACACAGCTGTCATCAATTGCTTCCATACCAAGCTTATCTGCATCGATCACTTCGTATTTCTTTCCGTATTTTTCAAGGAAAGTCAGCACACGCTCATCCATCATACGGTTTCTGCCCCGGCTCATCATAAGGATATAAAGATGATCCTCATCCGTTACCTCAAACGGTCCGTGGAAATATTCCGCACTGTTCAGATAACCGCAGTCCATCCACTGCATTTCCTGAAGTGAGCAGATCGCAAAGCCATATGCCTGAGAATAGGAGGCTCCCGATGCCATGATATAGAGGTTCGGTTCCTCTGAATATTTTTCTGCAAAAAGCCATGCTGCATTCTGCTGATCCTTCACTGCAGCTGCAATAACATCATCGATCTTTTCAAAACCTTCCACGATCTTATCGTAAAGCTTATATCCCGGCTCCTGTACCTTCATCAGCTCATTAAGAATACGAAGTACGATTCCCTGAGGCTTCTCTGCTTCCTTTACCCCCGGTGCCCAGTCGTATACAACGGAGATCCATTTATCGGTATCACATGGGGAACCTGGCGCATGTGTCATTGTAACAACAGCCGCACCTGCATCCATTCCTGTTTTTGCTGCCTCCAGACACTCCTTTGTCTTGCCACTGTGGGAGCAGATGATCAGAAGACTGTCTTTTCCCAGCTTCTTCGGCGGTGTCAGTGCAAACTCTCTTGCAGGGATCCACTGTGCATCCATCACTGCGGATTCCGCACGGACAAAATAATATCCCGGATACAGATCCACAAGAGATCCTCCACATGCAAGAAAATACACATTTTTGATTGTTCCATGCTCTTTGTTGATCTTATTTACGATTTTTACTGCGTCCATTTTCATCCTCCGGTTTTCGTGGAAATTCGTCTGGTAATCCTCTGAATCCATTGAAAATACAGGTTTTTTCGGATTTTCAGATAAATTTCTCCTTCTTGTACTTTTGCATTTTACCTTTTTGAAGAATATAACATATTATAACGTTATAGTAAAGAGTATATTCATGATTTATGATTAATTATTCATCCAATATACCTTCTGACGCACTGCAGAGGTTTGTCCCTTACTGGACAAATACATCCGCACTATAGTAAAATATCTTTTATGAACAACCTCAGAAAGGATATTTTCATGTTAAATAAAAATTCAATCCAGCCGCTTTACAAGCAGCTTATGGATATCATCACCCAGCAGATCAAAAACGGTACTTATAAGCCCGGAGAAAAAATCCCTCCTGAGCCGGAGCTTGCCGATCTTTACCATGTCAGCCGGATCACTGTCCGACGTACCGTGGAGGAGCTTTGCACACAGGGCTATCTTATCAAGCATCAGGGAAAAGGAACCTTTGTAAAATCCCCCATGATCTTCCGGAAATTTGAATCCCAGAAAAATATGAGCTTTTCCGAATCCTGCCGTCAGAATGACCGGATTCCGGAATCTCACGTACTGTCCTTCTGCAAAAAACCTGCGAACAGCGTAACCTCTGATTTTCTGCAGCTTACTTCGGATGAGGAAGTTTTTTTCCTGGAACGTCTTCTTCTGGCTGACAGTATTCCGGTTATTGATGTTCACACCTGGCTCCCCACACGGCTTTTCCCGGATTTTGATCCGAACGCTGTAGAAAACGGTTCTTTTTTTGAATATATCAAAAACACCTACCGCTGTACGATCGCAGAATCCAGCCGCAGCACCATTTCTGTTACTGCAGCCTCCCCGGATATGGCAAAAACTTTGCGTCTGTCTTCCGGCGATCCCGTGCTGATCCTGGATTCCTATATGGAAGCTCCTGATGGAAATCCGCTTTACATCAGCCGTGAATACATTGCAGGTTCCCGCTATACGATTTCATTTTGAAGAATCAAAAAACGGCACAGAAGCGTTATGCTGCCAATACAGCAGCATACACCTCTGTGCCAGTGTTTATTTATCCAAAAATATTACTGTTCACTCCGTTCTCTGCAACACGCTTCGCGATACACAAAATTTGTCCTTTATCTTTTCAAGACTCCGATCCATCACTGCCTGTCATCTGTGCCTCAATGGCCTTTCCAAGGCGGTTATAGATCGTCACCGCATCCTCCACATGGAGTGGGCTTCCGGTATTTCCCGATGCGCCTGCCGTTACCAGTATGTATTCCCTGTCGTAAATCTCTGCAAAGCTTGCAAGACACAGACCCGCCTCGCTGGTATATCCTGTCTTGCCGCCCAGGATCTTGCCGCCGGTAACGGAAGGGTCAGAAAGATTTTTGAACATGGTACTGTAATATGTGATCCCGCTGGGATGGATATTCGTCACTCCTGTGGAATGCCGCGGACTCTCAATGATCTCTCTGAACGTATCGTTCCGAAGCGCATACCTGAGCAGCACCGCAATATCTCTCACTGTACTGTAATGATCCGGATCATGAAGCCCTGTCGTATCACAGAAATGTGTATCATTCATTCCAATCCTCTGTGCCTTCTTATTCATCAGCTCCACAAATCCATCCCTGGAACCGCCTACGGTATCCGCCAGTGCGATACAACACTCCGCACCGGATGGCAGCATGGCACCATAAAGAAGGTCGATGGCCCGCACGGTCTCACCGGGCTGAAAGCCTGCCTGGGTGGCATCCTGCTCATAAAGCCCCTGGAACATTTCCTGGGTCAGAGTGATCTCCTGATCCAGATCATCCAGGTTCTCAATAGCCACGATCACCGTCATGATCTTCGTCATGGAAGCTGGATAGATCTTCTCATCGCCCTTCATATTTCCGATGATCTTTCCGCCTTTTACCTGCATCAGCACTGCGTAGGGACTGTTGATACCGCTCATCTCAAGCTTACGGACAACCGGTCTCTGCAGAGACTCCATCCAGTCACCTACCCCTTTATTCCAGCCGATGATCACTACAAGTGTCAGGATCACGATAGCCTCTACCACCAGGCAGAGTATCATTTTTATTTTGTTTACCTGTTTTTTTATTTTCTTCGCTTTACGCTTTTTTGATTTCAATTTATACTCCCTGTTCCGACAAATTCATCTGTAAGTTTTACTTACAGAAACGTTTTTCCCATCTTTTTTATATTAACATGATTATTATTTTCTTCTGTAAAATCTATATGAAAAAGCTCTGATGAGCTTTCGGTCTGTTACAACTCTGTTTGTGCCTTATTGTAGGATTTTTGCCCCCAAAAATCAAGGTGTATAAATGTATAAAAAAATACCCCATACAAAGTTTCCTCTGTACAGGGTATTTAAAATTTATTACTGAGCTAATTTAATCGGGTTAAGCTTAACACCAGGTCCCATTGTCGGAGCGATTGTAACGCTCTTCAGATACTGACCTTTCAGTGTGCTAGGTCTAGCCTTTGTGATAGCTCCCATAAGCGTCTGGAAGTTGTCGCTTAACTGCTCCTCGGTAAAGGAAGCCTTTCCGATCGGAACATGGATGATGTTGGATTTGTCAAGACGATACTCGATCTTACCTGCTTTAATGTCGTTAACAGCTTTTGTTACGTCCATTGTTACAGTACCAGCTTTCGGGTTTGGCATTAAACCTTTCGGTCCAAGTACACGACCAAGACGACCTACAACGCCCATCATATCCGGTGTTGCAACTACAACGTCAAAGTCAAGCCATCCCTCGTTCTGGATCTTCGGAATGAGGTCCTCAGCTCCTACGAAGTCTGCTCCTGCTGCCTTTGCCTCTTCTGCCTTAGCATCTTTAGCAAATACAAGTACACGAACTTTTTTACCTGTTCCGTGTGGCAGAACAACTGCTCCACGGATCTGCTGATCTGCGTGACGTCCATCGCAGCCTGTACGGATGTGAACTTCGATGGTCTCGTCGAACTTAGCTACAGCTGCTTTTTTAACAAGGCTGATAGCCTCTGGTGCATCATATAATGTTGCGCGGTCTACTGCTTTCGCAGCTTCCACATATTTCTTTCCTCGTTTCATTTCTATAACCTCCTGTGGTATTTGCGGGGAAAAGCCCTCCCACTTGAAAATTTCACTTTTTCTACGGGAACCCCGAACTTAAGCTTCGGTATTTATTAGTCTACGACTTCGATTCCCATACTTCTTGCTGTACCGGCGATCATGCTCATAGCAGCCTCGATGGATGCTGCATTGAGGTCTTTCATCTTCAGCTCAGCGATCTCCTGAACCTGTGCCTTAGTAACTTTAGCTACTTTGGTCTTGTTCGGTGTACCGGAACCAGATTTGATGTTTGCAGCTTTCTTAAGAAGAACTGCTGCCGGCGGAGTCTTGGTTATGAAGCTGAAACTTCTGTCAGCGTAAACAGTGATGACAACCGGGATGATAAGATCTCCCTGATCAGCTGTTCTTGCGTTGAACTCCTTAGTAAACTGTACGATGTTTACACCATGCTGTCCAAGAGCCGGACCTACAGGTGGTGCTGGAGTTGCTTTACCAGCCGGAATCTGTAATTTGATATATCCTGTTACTTTCTTTGCCATTTTCGGCACCTCCTATGTGGTATTGGCGGGGGTGTGTCCCTCCCACTTGCTGTTACCTTGTTTTTGAATTACTCAGCTTTTTTGATTTCTGTGAAACTTATTTCTACCGGTGTTTCACGACCGAAAAGCTCAACATTGATCGTTACCGTCTGTTTCTGCATGTTGATACCTGTGATCACACCTGCTGTATCTTTCCATGCACCACCGGTAACGACTACCATGTCGCCCTCTGCGAAGTCCACTTCGATATCCGGTTTCTGGATACCAAGCGGCATCATTTCCTCTTCTGTAAGAGGCACAGGCTTTGATCCCGGTCCTACGAATCCTGTAACACCGCGGGTATTACGGACAACGTACCAGGTATCGTCATTCATCACCATATTGAGAAGCACATAGCCTGGAAACATCTTTTTCTGAACCTGTCTTGAGGTTCCGTTCTTCATCTCCACTACATCCTGCAGCGGAACACGTACCTCCAGGATCTGGTCTTCCAGGTGTCTGTTCTCGATCGTCTTTTCAATGTTGGCTTTTACCTTGTTCTCATACCCGGAATAGGTATGGACAACGTACCATTTTGCTGCTTCTGACATATAATCACCTTGTCCTTACTTCATTAAGAAATTAATGAATTCCAGAATTCCGGAATCCATTACACTGATAACCACTGCCAGGATGATCGTGATGATCACGACCACAACAGTCTGCTTTGCCAGTGTGGGACGGTCTGTCCAGACAATCTTCTCAAATTCTGACTGAAGTCCCTGAAACCAACTTTTCTTCTGCGGCTTATCCTCAGATTTCTGTTTTTCCATAGCATAACCTCACAAATCTCTGTGATTACTTTGTTTCCTTGTGCAGAGTGTGTGTATGACAGAACTTACAATATTTCTTGGTCTCCATTCTCTCAGGATGGTTCTTTTTCTCCTTCGTCATATTGTAGTTACGCTGCTTGCACTCGGTGCATGCTAATGTAATCTTAACGCGCACAACTTCCACCTCCAGTGTTTTCATTTGCATGGTCTTCTATGCCGCCCGGAACGTATATCCGTCGTCATTTTCGGGCATAAAAAAAAGACCTAACTTCCATGTCGCTCGTCAATTTTATCACAGAGCAGGTGTGCAAGTCAAGCCTTTTTCGCTTAAATATAAAGAATTTCACAGATTCCGTACGGACGTCTCAAGTGCGCAAACCCGATTCTGCTTCGCTGCATTTCGTTTTCGGGACGTCGCCCTGTACAGAAAGTAATAAGAAGACCCTTATGTGCAGGCACAACATGTCTTCTTCTGTCTTCCTGCACACTTTCAACTTCTATTAAAAGTAGTCATAACCACCGTGGATATCCACCACACTGCCGTTCATATATCCGTTAGACAGCACTGCATAAGCCATATCCGCCACTTCCTCCACAGTTCCAAACCTGTGGAGTGCGATCTTCCGGTTGATACGGTCGTAGCTCTCCTGGGTGCGAGCGCTGTGCCACGGAGTTTCGATGAAGCCAGGTGCAATAGCGTTGACTGTGATGCCCTTTGGCTCAAATTCCTTTACCAGGGATCTTGTCAGAAAATGGATGGCTGCCTTGGTGACTCCATATACAAGGGAGGAAGAATACGCCTGCTGTCCTGCATAGGAACCGGTAAAGAGCACACTGCCGCCCTCCACCATCATGGATCTCAGCTCTTTTACCATAAATACAGGTACGGAAAGATTGGTGTTTACGATCCGTGTCCACTCCTCAAAGCTGTAGTCTTCATATTTTGCGTAGGTACTGATGCCGGCATTGCTTACAAGCCAGTCAATATGGTCTGTCTGCTTTTTCAGCTCCTCCACAAAAACCATCATCTCTTCATAGGAAGACATATCTGCCTTTATCAAAGTCACCTGAGATCTTTTTTCCTCAGGAAGGCTCTCCTGAAACGACAGTGCCTTCTTCTCATCATGTCCATATGTTACAAAGATCCTGTCAGCTTTTGCTGACTCTGCCAGGATCTTTTCGGCGATCCCTCTTCCGATTCCAGAGGTACCGCCTGTGATCACAGTTATTTTTCCCATTTTACAGCTCCATCAGTTCATCAAATATCGGTTTCGGTATATAAGGCTGCTGATTGTGGATCGGCTCACCCAGACAGGTCTTCGGGTATGCGTAGGTTCCATGCTCCAGCATGATCTCCAGAAGCTCCGGTCCGTTCTGCTCCAGGAATCCACCGGCATATTTTTCCACGTCTTCTCCCTGGATGCGCTTTGCAGGAATTCCGTAGGCCTGCGCCACATCTGTAAAATCGCAGGATGAAAATCCGCTGCCATCGGAGGTATCCGCATATACACAGTCAAAATAATCTCTCTGAAGATGACGGATCATTCCCAGAGCCTCATTATTCATTACGATCATCTTCACTGGGATATTCTCACGCTTCACCCACTGTAGCTCCTGGATATTCATCTGGAAGGCTCCGTCTCCGCAGATACATGCCACCGGCTTGCCGGTAGCATAATAAGCTCCGATAGCCGCCGGAAGTGCATATCCCATAGCACCATGTCCGCCGGAAAAAAGTGTCTTCTGCCCCTGCTGATTGTGGAAGGACTGATAGCTCCATACCATATGCTGTCCCACATCCACAGCAACCGCTCCGGTATCGGAAAGCTGATCACTCAAATATGCGATCATGCGGTTCGGATAACGCTGCGGTGTCTCATCGTCCACTTTCCAAAGTTCCTTACGGATCTTCTGGCAGACAGCAAGCCATTCCTCATAGGAACCGATCTGTGCCTGCTGCTCTGTCAGCTTACGCACCACAGTCTCTGCGCTGACGCAAAAGCATTTCTCACCTTCTCTTCCCTCATGGATCTCTCTTTGAAGATTATAAGGATCAATATCCACACGGATGATTTCGGCATTCTTCGCAAACTCATGAACCTTAGTACCAATCTGACGGGTACACAGGGAAATTCCAAAGCAGAGCAGAAGGTCGCTTTTTGCATTGGCGATCATATTTGCATACCGGTGTCCGTAGGCACCTCCGATGCACCCGAAGTTCAAAGGATCATCAAAGCTCAGTGCGGACCGGGCAAGTACGCTTGTGATCACTGGAATGTGATGGGCACGCGCCAGATCTGTGAGCATTTTTTCTGCTTCTCCGGAAGCTCCGTGACCGATCATAAATACCGGCCGTTTTGCAGTCCTGATCTTATTCAGAATATATTCTGCCGCCTCTGCTCCATCAGAAGAATCCGCCTTTGCAACTGCATCCCTGTAAAAGGCTGCCCCGTTTTCCGGATCATTTTTTCCATATACAGCTGTCTCGATCTCTTCCTCGGAAAATTCCATATCATAAGCCGGATCTTCCACCTCGCCTCTCTGCACATTCATAGGAAGATCGATAAGAACCGGCCCTTTCCGTCCTGTATTGGCGATCTGCCATGCAAGATTCAGTTCACGAACGATATTTTTCGGATCACGGACCTGCACCGCGTACTTGGTTACCGGCTTTGCCATGGAAACCATATCGATCTCCTGAAAGCCCTGCTGACGAAGGCCTGTAATACCGGAATATTCATAGGTATTCAGCTGTCCGGTGATAAAGATCACCGGAAGAGAATCGAAATACGCATCTGCCACACCGGAAAGCAGATTGGCAGCTCCCGGACCACTGGTGGCATAGGCACAGCCGCAGGCATTCTTTGCCTGAGCATAACCACAGGCGGCAAAAGCAGCTCCCTGCTCATGATAGCTGGAATGACTTCTTACATGGGGATTCTTCTCAATGGAATCTACCAGATGTGCGATCATGGTTCCCTGGTATCCAAAGAAATCATGAATCCCTTTTTTCTGCAAAAATTCCACAACATAATCTGTAAGCTTGACCTTAGACATATTTTTTTACCTTCTCCATATACGAGATCCTTCCTGTTTTTTCCAGATACTTAAGATACAGGTCAAAAACCTCCGGATCTGTTTCAAATGCTTCTTCATATTTCAGGCAGCGATCATTCATCCTGGTATATCCTGCAAATGCTTTTTCCAGTTCCACATAATCTTCATTTTTGAAGAGATTCCGGATATAGCTGAGCTTTTTGCGATAAGCCAGTGCACAGGTATATTTTTCCCCGCAGAATTTTGCATAATCCCAGCACTGTGCAAGATATTCCCGGTAATTCATTCCAAACTGCCTGCGCTTTTCCCTTTTCTTCCTGACAGAAGCAAATTTCTTCAGTTCCTTTGACTGCTGCAGAAATTCCTCGCATGGGATCAGTGTGCTGCACACCACCAGCGAGCCGGGAACATAGTTTTCCATTGACTTATTTCGATAATTTTTGCCGTAGGCCCGGGTGAGATAGCTGTCTGTGTTTCCCGGGACCATAAAGGATTCTCCTCCAAGCATTGCCTCCCCGGGATTTTCAAAAATATGCGCAGGAAAATAAAGATTCTGGTCAAAATATCGGAGTACATATGTTTTTGCGCCATCCTGCGGCTGCCGGAGCAGATCCCGGAATATGCTCTTTGCCAGCCAGCCTCGTCCGCAAAGGGAAAGGACTCGCACCATCCAGATACATCCCAGCTCACGCCGGTTCCGCCACTTGCCTTTTTTTCCGTAGATCCTCTTCCATCCCTCTTCGCGCATACGGTTCCAGAGATATTTTCCCTTTGGACCATATTCACACTGCAGCGGAAGGATATTGATCCCCAGTCCCGGATGTTTGTATTTTCCATACTCGTCCAGCTTATAAAACAATGTATCTTTATCTGTATAACGCAGAAAAAATCCGGGGAAACGGCTGTTATTCTCCATAGATTCCAGAGCTCTGCGCAGCTCCGGTTCTTCGTCAAAGATGTTTTTAAACCGGGCCATATCACCGGTCTTCATATAAATATCATTGCTTGCCGGATTCATGGGAAAAGGGCGCTCCGTTACCGCACAGAGGGTAAGATACGGAGAAAGATAATATGTGATCTTATTTTTTCTGCATATGGTATCTATTTCTTTTAGAAGTTCCAGTACTTTCTGCTGTTCTCTGTTCAATACACTCTGCCTCGTTTCTGTTGATCTGTCATTACAGGATCCGCTTCAGAAGCTCCTGAAGCTCCTCCTGACTTTTATACTTATCTAGCCAGCTGTTCAGAAATTCTGTCACGTCTGCCTTCTTTGCGAAAAATCCGGTACGCCGGCTTCCATCGTAAAGATCCTCCAGGAAGATCCTGGAAAGCTCATTTTTTATATAGGGATGCGGCTCATGATCCAATGCCAGGAAATAATTTTCGAAGGCTTCCCGGGTACGCCCCTGTTTCTTCCGGATATCTCCCAGAAGCTTGTATACCTCTCCCTGCCATTCCTTATGGACCAGAAAGCTGCGGATCTCCTCTGCCAGATATTCCATCTCGCCCTCTTCCTCACTGCACAGGATCCTGGTACGGCCCTCTGCCAGTGCTTTGGGATAGCCGAATCTCTGCCATGCACAGGTAAGTGCCTCTTTGTACACTGGCTCCTCAAGGGTTCCCTCCCTTGGAGAATTACCGGTGATCCCCAGTTCTTTGCAAAGCTCTCTCACCAGCTCTTCCAGCTCCCCTTTTGTACGGACGGAATATACCTTCGCAAGATAAAGAGCGCCTCTGATCTCCTCTTCCTCCGGCATCAGTCTGCTCCAAAATTCCATCAGAGAGAGTGCTTCTGATCTTCTCTGGCTTACAAGCAGATCCCGACAGTCTCGGATCGCCTGGGACTTCTGTTTTTTCAGGAATTTATCCAGTTCCAGCTGCACAATGCCGTTATTGGTGCATTCTCTGGCTTTCAGATACTCTGCCATTGCTTCGTTCCGGAGGCCCTTTTTCCAGAGAAGATCCCCCTTATATTTCATAAAATATCCATCCTGGGGAAATACTCTCAGGCAGTAAGACAGAAATTTCTCCGCTTCCGAAGCATTCTGCGGTCCTTCCAGGCGCTCCATCACAAACCGGCATTTAAATTTCAGGAATCCCGGAGCATCCGGATATTTTCTGAGAAGATCATCCACGATCGCCTCTGCTTCCTGCATTTCTTTAAATTCATAGTGGCTGGCTGCTTTTCGGAAACGGCGGATATCCTCCACTGTCTGCTCCATTTCCGGAGTAAGATGATCCATTTTCTTGCGTACCTCGTACATACGGTATGCCTTGGAAACACGCTCCTGATAGATCAGTGTCAGCATGGCCGCCTGAAAAGCCTCATCCTCCAGCGAGATCAGGATCGGATGATAGAACGGACGGATCCCGTTAAAATCCTCACGCCCGATAAACTCCATGCTGAGCTGTACACGGTAATACTCCTCAAAGATCTCACCAAGCACATCATATCTTCTCTCTTTCAGCAGGGTCTCCGCTGTTTTTTCGGATCTCATCAGTCGGGCAGACACATCCCGGGCTACAACACCGGCTTTGATCCTTCTTCGTCTGTCATCCTGTTTATGGTCTCCCTTTGCCATAAGAAGGCAGTAGAATTTGCGGAAAAGCATCTGTCTGCGGATACGTTTTTTGTCGATCCTTGGCATATATTCATCCCGCACCTCCTGATAGCTGGCGCCCGGAACATCAACAGACTCATGAGATTCTCTTTCCCCATGAGGCGGTATATAGGACCATTCGTCCCCGTAATGCCAGATCAGATAATCGCTGGTCCTGTGAGGGATCATAACCTTTTCGCCCTCGAAGTCCATATATTTTACAGGGAACATCATATCCTTGTCAAAAAGAAACGGGCAGCCTCCCCATCGCATGGCATAGCGGCTGCACTCCTCTTCTTTATAAGAAAACATGATCTTCTCCAATTTCTTTAAGGTTCTGTCCTTTCCGCAGAAGGTATAGCGGAAAAGCCAGTACAGATACCGCCAGGGAGAAATTTCCCATCTGACTCCCACGACCATGCTGATATTCAGAAGTTCCGTATAGATCATCATATGGTCCCGGTATTTCTCATACTCACGGTCATCATCCGGAATGGGATCCAGAGTCAGTACGTCAATGATCTCACCAGCCTTGTCGTCTCCTATGATCTGATGCTTGTGGATCGCACAGGTATCCGTACTTCCGTAGCGCGGAAAACCGTTGGTATAATTACGGTCCACTTCTGCACAATAAACCGCCCGGTTCGGCGGCATCTCGTTCTGACATATTTCTACAAATTTATCCCAGTCACTTTTGGGCATGTAAATATCCACATCATCGTCCCATGGGATAAAGCCTTCATTTCGAAGAACACCGATCAGAGTACCTCCGGCCATTACATATCTAAGATCATGCTTTTTGCAGATCGCGTCAACCTCCCGGAAGAGCTGCAAAAGAAGCTTCTGTTTTTCTGTCATCTGTCAACCTCTTTGATTAATTATTTTCAAAAGCTCAGCCAGAGTTTCTGATTCTTCATAAAAAAATCTCGTACATTCTGTCCGTCTGTCACGGATCATGATGACCAGCTCCTGAAGCAGATAGCGAAGACCATTTCCCTCAAAATTAAAGCTGTAGCGTTTCAGGAATTCCTGACCTTCTATTTTTGCTTCAAAATATCCGGTATTCCACCAGTCACCGGGTACGGTGATACGCCCCCTGGTTCCGATGATCGCAAGCTCGTTTTCCACATCCACCGTTGTTCCGATCTCAATGGTCGCCAGTGCCCGGAGATACTTCATCGTGATCATATCATAAATAAAGCAGCCGTCACTGCTCTTCATCGCATTGGTCTTCACATCCAGGTAATCCTTACCGAGAAGCTTGATGCATGCACACAGCGCCTGGCTGACTGTTTCGCTGAAATTTTTTCCGCCCTCAAAATCATCCTGTGAAATCGCGCATTTTACAGCTACCACATCTCCCACAAGCGCTCCATGTGTCAGCCAGACGAGCTGCGTAAAAGCGCGCAGATAGACCATGGTAAGCTTCTCTACCAGAACAACCTGATGTGCCTTTGCCAGTGCAAACAGCTCTCTTATCTCTTCCGGTTCCAGAGCCATAGGCGTGTCACTGATCACATATTTATCACATTCCAGTGCCTTTCGGATATAATCTGCCCTGTTTTTCAGACCGGATCGGATATAAATGATATCCAATCCTTCCAGAAACTGCCCGTAATCTGTACCATAAGAGTCAAGTTCGTATCTGTCACAGAATTCTCTCGCAACAAAAACGTCCTCGGAATACACACTTTCTACATGCAGTCCGCTGACATACTTGGACTCCATCACCATTTCGTTGTCCTCTGTATCATCCGTAACAATGCCCATGCTGTAGATCATACCCTCACTTCTGAGCTTGGTACTGGAAATATTTTTGGTACGTTCCAGATAAACGACCTCACAGTAATTCTTCAGATAATCAAATTTGCCACGCCAGTCCGAACCGACTACCAGAAGGTCGATATTGTATTTTGTAATGTCATTTAGCTTCTGCCCCTGATATTCCTCTACAATGATCTCATCCGCAAAACCAGTCTTGCGGACATTTTCGATACGCTTCAGAAGGCTGTCCTGTACATTCAGCTTGCCGCGTTCGATATCATAGCTTTCACTGGTGACACCCACAACAAGATAATCCCCCAGCTCCCTGGCTCTTTTCAGAATATTGTAATGTCCCTGGTGGAACAGATCAAAGGTACCGTAAGTAATGACTTTTTTCATTATTAATTTAATCCTGCGCTTTCTCTTCTTTATTTTTCAAAAGCACTTCCATTTCCCCCTGCGGTTCTGTGATCTTTAATATATCATCCAGGTCCTGGAGCTGCTCAAATTCCTGTGGAGCTCCGGCATCATCCATGCCTTCCTCCATCTCAAGATCCTCATCTACAAAGAAATCCTCGCCACGGATTTCTTCCGTCTCTTCTGTCTCATGTTCCAGTACAGCCGCCACATCGTCCTTCACCTTACGTGCATCCTCCTCGTCCAGAGTTGCCGCAAGCTCCTCAATGGCTTTCTTTCTTTTCAGTATGATCTCATAACGGTCATCTTCATCATATTCATCCTCAAGTCCTTCATCCTGCACCTGCCTCTCACGTTTGAACAGAATAAATGTAAGCAGGTTCAGTACCCCTCCGTAGAGGAAAGATACCGGCTTGCTTCCAAGGATCAGCACAAGCACCCAGGATACTCCGAAAAGCACCCAGACATTCAGCATCTGCGGGATGCTGAGAAGAAGCAGGCCGTTGAGTACGATCATGATCGGATAATGGAAAAAATAAATCCCCATGGTATTTCTTCCAACAAAGGTAACCGGCAGCTTCACATCCGGGATCAATGCCAGAAACGTCAGCACCAGCACAAAAGATACCAGATACATCAGAAGGCGGATCAGCATTCCTGTGATATCATCCATTCCCGATAACTGATACGTATGATTCCCACGGAAAATATCTACCGGGATCTCATTGGCGATCATAAAATTCGGAACTGCATACAAAAGCAGGGCTGAAACCAGGAGCAGGATCCATTTACCCTTGAATTTACGGACCACGTCTGTGTAATCACTCTTCCACAGATAGCCTGCCACAAAAAACGGAAAAAATACAACAATCCTGGAGCTTGAAAGATAGGTTGTAAATTCCGGTCTTGTTCCTGCCCACAATGCAAAAATAATGCTCAGAGGCACGATAAAACGTATCTTGCCAAGTGCTTCGATAGTCAGCCTGTAGATAAACAATGCCAGCACATACCACATAACTGTTCCGGACGGACGGAGCAGCTCATAATCCATGCTTCTGCCGGTCCAGATATAAGCATACCAGGTCAGACTGTATCCAAGAATATAAGGGATCAGCAGATTCTTCACATTCTTCAGTACATCCTGTGGCTTCTTGGAAAGATATCCAGATATAAAAATAAAAGCAGGCATGTGAAAAATGGTGATCCCATACCATACATAACGCACCACCATGTCCACCTTGACCAGCTGAAATGCGATCAGATGATTAAATACGACAAGAAAGATCAGTACTACTTTAATGTTATCGACCAGGTAAGAATACGGAACTCCCTGGCTATCCGTTCTCTGTTTCATTTGTTTCCACCTTGTAATATTTGATAAAAGTATGAATAAATAATAACATATATTTATGAATTTGGAAATAAAGAATTAATATATGTCAGAATTATTCACCTCTTCCAGAATTTTTCAACGGTATTTCCATATCCCGTGGAGCGCATAGGAAACAAAGAAAAACAGACTCTTCAGCGGACCATATCCCACATACCGATACACCTGATAAGTCATTGCCGCAGACTTCAGCTTATTTCTGGATTTTCCCCCTTCACTGAGCCGGTATTTCAGGTAAGGTCTGTTGATCCCTGCTGCAAATCCTCCCTTTCCCAATATCCGGAGCCAGGTAATGTAATCTTCATGGCTGTCATCATGCTCCATTGGAAACGCAAGTGCATCTTCTCTGCGTAGCAATACGGAAGAACAGTTGATGCTGTTATGCTTCAGAAGCTCCCTGTATGTGATCCGTTCCTTTACCGGAATATATTTGCCGGTAGTGCGCCCATCCGGCGTCATCAGTTCTCTTCCGGTGGAGCAGATCGCACAGCCGGTCTGTTCCATAACCTCTGTCTGGGCTTTCAGCTTGCCCTTTTCCCACCAGTCATCCGCATCCAGAAATGCGATATATTTTCCCCGGGCTTCCTTTACGCCCCGGTTTCTGGAACGGGCAGCCCCCATATTCTGTTCATTTTGGATATAACGGATCTTTCCGCTGTCCATATATTTCATTACAGCAAGTTCTGTGCCGTCTGCAGAACAGTCATCAATGACCAGCACTTCTACCGGAACCTCCTGTCCCAGTGCTGATTCGATCGCTTTTCCAATATATCTTTCCCCGTTATATACGGGCATCACTACGGAAACCAACGGCTTTTCCATAAAAACAACCTCCGTCCTCTCTATCCACAAAATGCGCGTCAGGATGATCTGCCGCAGCCTGACACGCATTTCGTTTCGTTACTTATTTTTTGTCTTCGGAATCCTTAAGAGCGTTCTTCTGATTATCATCCACGCCCTCGGAAACTTCTTTCTGGAAAAAGATCTTTACAGTCATAAACAGAAGCTTGATATCCAGAAGGAATGAATAATTTTCAATATAAAACAGATCCAGCTTCAGCTTATCATACGGTGTGGTGTTATATTTGCCATATACCTGAGCATAACCGGTCAGTCCGGCTTTTACCTTAAGACGATAGTGGAATTCCGGGATTTCCTGCTCATATTCCTGCATGATCACATCTCGTTCCGGACGTGGACCTACCAGAGACATATCACCCATAAACACGTTAAACAGCTGGGGAAGCTCATCCAGATGCAGGTTACGCAGAACATGTCCTACCGGTGTGATACGGGAATCGTGCTTGGACGCAAGACGCGCCCCGTTCTTCTCGGAATCCACACACATGCTTCGGAATTTCCGGATGCGGAATTCCTTTCCCTGATAGGTAAGACGATCCTGGAGATAAAATACCGGACCGCCGTCATAAGCCTTCACCGCAATGGCAATGATCAGCATGATGGGTGAGGATACGATGATCCCAAGTCCGGAAACAATGATATCCAGAACTCTCTTGGCTGCACGCTGCTCCATGGAAAGTCCCTGATTCCTGCACATCAGAAGCGGCGTATCAAACAGATGGATCCTGTCTGTTCCAAGCAGGATGATATCGGAAATCTTCGGGCTCATATAGCAGCGGATGGAATGAGAAAAACAGTATTTCAGATACCTGTTTCGGATCTGGGACGGAAGATCCCAGATGATCACGCCTTCATAATCTTCCATCATGGCATGGATCTTCTCTTCGCCCTCACGGATATGAACCTTACCGCTGATATCGTATTTATCCTTTCGGGTGTTCATCTTGTGAATCACATCACCGGGATCACGGTCTCCGTAGATCACCAGCAGCCTTCTGGCTCCGTACAGTCTGGAGTAAATATACCTGGATCCCCAGATCCACAGTACCGTCACAACAAGCTGGACTCCGGTCATTTCGATCACCGGTCTGGCCGACATAAACCATCTGTTGATCAGTGTGATCTGAAAATACGTCACAACATTGGTACAGATCGTTGCCAGCGTCAGTGAATAAAATACATCGATCCTCTTCAGATAGCCTACCTTCAGACCTCCGTAAAGCTTGGCAAACATCAGATAGATCAGCGCATAGATCAGGATCATTACCCAGTTACCTTTTCTCCAGAATGGCTTCAGGATCAGGTCACTGTAAAAATCATACCATACATAAGCAAAGATCGCTGCCTGTGCAATCACGATCAGACTTGCCAGACAAAATACCACAAATCTCTTATAATCTTCTCTTTTACTTCTATTCACAGATTTTTCTTCCTTCCTGAGGAGTAGATATTAACTTCATCATTATAGCCAATATATACTCTTACGTCCAGAGATTCCTCTGATTTTTCTCCTGATATTTTCCTGTCAGGATGTTTTTTTCCGTGACTATAGCAAAAATCCCCAGGAGCTTACCCGGGGATTTTTGGCTGTATATATTTATTTTTCTTTTTCAGTTTCCACGCCTTTTCGAATTATTCATTCACCAGGTTATACTCTTCGATGGATTTGTTGATGGAATCTGCCATGTTTTTCACAGCTGTATCCACATCCTCTTTTCCGTTGAGCATGCTCTCAATCTCGGATTCCACGGTAGCTCTTGCCTCCGGGAATACACTTAACAGAGCGCCTACATAGTCGGCGGAAGAATCATGGAGCTGGTCGATCGCTGTCTGGAACTGCGGATATTTTGCAACATTATCCTTAAATACCTGCTCTTCCTGAGCCTTTACAGTTACAGGGAAATATCCGGTCTGTGCGTTCCAGTAAGCCTGAGACTCCGGAGAGATCAGGAATTTTACGAACTCCCATGTTGCACGAAGCTTTTTCGGATCATTGTTGTTCAGTGCCCAAAGAGATGCACCTCCGATGGAAACACCGCCCTCGTCACTGGATTTGATCTTCGGGAAGTATGCAGTACCAACCTCAAATTTTCCGTTTACATCCTGAAGGATCTGTTTCAGGGAAGCTGTGGAGCCAAGAGTGATCGCAGATTTTCCTGCAGAAAAATCTGCCAGACCTGCATCGCCACCCTTTCCTACGACCGGTGCGAAGCCCTTGTCGTTAAGATCCTTCCATGCTGTAAGGATATTTTTTGCAGCACTGTTCTCATCAAAAGCAACAGCTGTAGCAGCCTCTTTACGTCCGTTTCCGTTGTTTGCATACTCAAGGCCCTGCTTTCCGATAAACTGCTCGAAGAACCATCCGTAGATTCCAAGAGACATTACCTCGCCTGCGCCGCCTTTGTCCAGAAGATCCTGTCCGATCTCACCGATGCCTTCCAGGCTATCCGGAATTTCTGTGATGCCTGCTTTATCAAACATATCCTTGTTGTAATACATGATCGGTGTGGAGGAGTTGAATGGCATGGAGTACAGCTCATTGTCGATGGTGTAGTATGCAGCCAGGTTCGGCTCGATCTCAGATACATCGTAGCTGTCTGCGTCGATCATCTGCTGCATAGGCACGATCCATCCGGAATCGATCATGAATCTTGTTCCGATCTCATATACCTGTACAAGATCCGCACCCATGTTTCCGATCTGTGCACTTTTCAGCTTGTTCAGGGAATCATCATATTCACCCTGATACTGAGCATCTACCGTAATTCCGTATTCATTCTCATCGTTGAATTTTTTTACCAGTGTATCGATCGCCTCACCATTGACACCACCCATGGAATGCCAGAAGGTAATGGTAGTTCCGTCTACATCGGAAGCATCTGCCATTTCCACTTTTTCATCTGTGCCAGCATCTGCGGCGAATACAGTTACTCCGGAAAGAGAACCGATAGTCATTGCTGTGGTAAGGAAAGCTGCGATGATTTTTTTCTTCATAACTTTTTTCTCCTCTTGAAAAATTTTCTCTTTTTTCATTTTTTTATATAAGATGAACTGCCCGTCTTACGACTTTGCAGTATCTTTTTGCATTATTTTTCCCCTTACAGCAGGATGCTGCAGGGTTGCTGCCTGCTCCGATATCAGCCCTTGACTGCACCCGAGAACATTCCTCTGATCAGCTGTTTCTGTCCAACGATAAAAATGGAAATGGACGGAATGATGATCATAACAACGCCTGCGATCATCAGGGTGATGGACTGTGAATCCACACTATCCAGCATACTGATACCGATCTGAACGGTTCGCATATTGTTGGAGCCTGTTACAAGCAGCGGCCACATGTACATATTCCATGCATTGATAAAGGTATACACTGCCATAGCGCCAATAGCGGATTTTGTCAGCGGAAGCAGGATCCTTACGATAAATTTCAGATTGCTGCAGCCGTCAAGCTTTGCCGATTCATACAGTGAGATCGGGAAAGTCATGTAAAACTGGCGGAACAGGAAAATTCCCATTGCGGATGTAAGGTAAGGCACGATCAGTACCTGATAAGTATCCAGCATTCCCCAGCTTGATACCGTCAGGTAGTTGGAAATGATCGTTGCCTCTCCCGGAACCATCATGGTTGCCATCACAACCATGAAGAGAATACCTTTTCCTTTGAATTCCAGGAAAGAAAACGCAAAAGCAGCAAGAGAACAGGTAATGATCTGTCCGATGGTAATGCATCCCGCCATGATAAAGGAATTCAATATGAATCGGAGAAGTGGAACGGTGCGGAATGCATTGATAAAGTTGGAAAAGGTCGGATTCTTGGGAAAGAGATTCAACTCTGTAGTAAACAGTTCACTGGAAGGCATCAGTGCAATACTGATGGCATAAAGCAATGGAAGCAGGATCAGAACCGCAAACACAACATTTGCCGTAACACGGAGTGCTGTTCTTGTCCTTCTCTTTGCAAGAGCCTTTGCATTCATAGCTTTTTTCAGCTCCAGAAGCTCCTCTTTTGACATGTTTCCCACTGCCGGGACTGCCATATTTTTCATCTGGCTCATCAGTAATTCACTCCCTTCTTCTCAATACGGAACATGATCAGTGTGATGATCATGATGATCACAAACAGGATAACAGACTGGGCTGCCGCACTTCCGAAGCGGTAGTTAAAAAACGCATCCCTGTAAATGGAATAAACAATAACATTGGTAGACTCATTAGGACCACCCTCTGTCAGGATCTTGATCTGTCCAAAGGACTGAAATGCCTGTATGATATTTACCACCAGTGTGTAAAACATGATCGGGGAAAGTCCCGGAAGCGTCAGGCTGAAAAACTGCTGCACACTGCTGGCTCCATCTACAGAAGCTCTCTCATAAATGGTCTCATCAATATTCCCGAGTCCTGCGGAAAAATACAGGAAATTGATCCCGCTGTTCAGCCACGCAGTAAGAATGGCTACGCAGATCAGAGCCGTGTTCGGATCGTTCAGCCAGTTGATATCCAGGCCGGTAAGCTTATTCACAATACCTACTGCCGGGTGGAGCATGATCTGGAAGATCATTG
The DNA here is from genome assembly GCF_023669475.1 of Blautia sp. MB18-30. NCBI lineage: Bacteria > Bacillati > Bacillota > Clostridia > Lachnospirales > Lachnospiraceae > Blautia > Blautia sp. MB18-30. Next base: position 23,279 of record NZ_JAMOYY010000037.1, read on the forward strand.
CCGCAGAACTGGATGCAATAGCCATTGGCAGAGCATAGGATGTACTGAACACCCGGATTCCCGGAAACGCCTTGTTACAAAGCACTGCTGCGATCAGACCAAGAAGCATGCCGCCGACCACAACGATCAGCACAAAGATCAGCGTCACCTTCAAACTGTTGATAAAGGATGCTGACTGAAGCAGCTCTTTATAATTGCCCAGACCAACGTACAGCTTTGCCTGTCCCATCTTGTTGGTCTTGTAAAGACTTAAATAAATTGTTTTCACAAACGGATAAAACAGAAAAATTCCAAAAATAAGCATACAAGGCACCAGATATAAGTACGGTGTGATCTTGCTTTTGCTGTTATTTTCCATAACTATTTCTCCTCCTTGCATAATCAGATTCTATCTACAGGCTGATCTGCCTGCACTCAAGCTTTTTCGTGACATAAATTCATGACATAAAAATATTTTCTTCTGTCTCCGGATCAAACACATGGGCCTTCTCCATATCAAAATACAGAGAAACCTTCTCCCCTACCTGTGTCTGATTTTCCGGACTTAAGCGGACTGCCAGGGTTTTGCCCTGCTCATCAAAATAGAGGATCACTTCCGCTCCCAGCATCTCCCGGTTTACTACAGGCTCATCTACATCTACGCTTTCATTTTCAATACCAAGCTTTTTCGCCTCGTCCAGCTCGTAGATATCCTCCGGACGGATTCCAAGGATCACGTGTCTGCCGTTATATCTGTCTGCGATCTGTTTTCCTCTGGTTCCATCCAGATAAACCTTTTTCACAGTTTTGGCATCATCCAGAAGAAGGGCCGTGCGATTATTTTCTTCTGCTTTTACTGTACACCGGAAAAAGTTCATGGACGGAGAACCAAGGAAGCCTGCTACGAAAAGATTTACCGGATTGTCATAAATACTCTGCGGCGCTCCCACCTGCTGGATCAAGCCATCCTTCATGACCACGATCTTAGTCCCAAGAGTCATGGCCTCTGTTTGGTCGTGCGTTACATAAATAATGGTGGTGTCCAGCTGTTTATGTAATTTCACAAGCTCCACACGCATCTGAGCACGAAGCTTTGCATCCAGATTGGAAAGGGGCTCATCCATGAGAAAGGCTTTCGGCTTCCGGATAATTGCACTTCCAATGGCAACTCGCTGTTTCTGACCGCCGGAAAGAGCCGCCGGTCTCCGGTCAAGAAGCTGGTCGATCTCCAGGATCTTTGCCACCTCATGGACCTTTCTGTCGATCTCATCCTTCGGAAGCTTACGGATCTTCAGGGCATATGCCATATTTCCATAAACTGTCATGTTCGGATATAAGGCATAGTTCTGGAACACCATGGACATTCCCCTTTCCTTCGGTTCCAGATAATTGGAAAGCTCACCGTCGATCCACAGCTCACCGTCTGTGATCTCCTCCAAGCCTGCGATGATACGCAAAGTGGTGGATTTTCCACATCCGGACGGACCTACAAAGATCACAAACTCTTTATCATGTATATCAAGATTAAAATCCTTCACACCGTAATGCTCCGAATCAAATTGCTTACATACATTTCTAAGTGCAATTTCTGACATTACTTATCTCCTTTCTCTTCTCTCGCTCACATAGTTTGTAGTATAGGATTTTTTCGGCTGTTCAGATATCGTGATTGAGATAAAGATTTGTGAATTGCATGTTAAATTGTTTCAGAAATTATATGCAATTCCGTTAAATTCTTTCTCCAGAGTAAAATACCCATCGCGTTATGTTGCCACCTTCTTTCGCCGTCATCTCTGTCCTGCATCATATCTTCCAATTTTTATTACATTGATCACAACAGCTCTCTCCAATATGTCGGCAATATGGATATTTCCCGTCTCCTCGCATATCTGAATCAAATAAAAATAGAATATTCATATTTAATACTTGCCTCTCTTCCAGATAAATGCCAACTTTCAGGCTTTTATGATCACTTGATTTGTGCAATTTTTTATGTTGTTTTAATTTTTTCTGTAAAATTTCAAATATATGCTTTGTTTTTGTCTAATTTTACCCTTGAAGTTTTGTACATAAGTTAAACAATACAAAATATTGTTCTTAAATTTTCTAACTTTTTGTTAGCCACCTCGTCCGAGAAGTGCTATAATAATCCCAGTCAGAAAAGAAATGCAGAATTCGTGTTACTGCGAACAGCGCGAACAGCAACATTACCGGAATCCATGCATCAGGAGGAGGAATTTGACATGATCACATTGAAAGCAGAGAAAAGAAACCCGAATGTAAAAGCTAAAAAATTAAGACGTGAGGGTTACGTCACAGGAATTCTTAGTGGAAAAGAAATGAAAGAGCCTGTAGCACTTCAGTTTAACGGTGCCGAGGCAGCCAAATTCATTAAAGCAAATAAAGAAGGTACACAGGTTTACTTGGACATCGAAGGCGAAAAAGTTGATGCCCTGGTAAAGAACATTGACTATAATCCAATTGAAAAACAGCTGATGGCTCTGGATTTCCAGGCACTGGTAGCCGGTGAGAAGGTTTCCACAACAGTCGCTGTCAAACTGGAGCACACCGACATGGTTCAGGGTATCGTTGAGCAGGAGATGGAAGAGATCCACTACAAAGCAGATCCGTCCAACCTTCTTGACACCATCGTCATCGACTTCAACGGCTATCCTGCAGACGTCCGTGATATCCATGTAAAAGACCTCCCGATCCCGGAAGGCAAACACGTCCACTTCATCACTCCTGAGGATGCAGTTGTTGTTCATATCGGTGAATATGAGGCAGCTCCGGAAGAGGATGAGGACGCTGAAGGCGCTGAAGCTGAAGCGAAATAATTTTATAATTTCATATGAAATATTTCAGGGGATTGCCTGGTGGCAATCCCCTGGTTTTGTTTACATAATTCTAAGAATGTTATTTCATTTGTAATTTCTTTATCTCATCCAGCGGCAACCCGGAAAAATTAGAGATATCTTCCAGTGTAAATCTGCTGTCTTTGAGCATTTTCTATGCTGTAAGCAGCGCCTGTTTCTGAATCCCAATACTTTCACCCTCTGTAAACCCCTGTGTTCTGCCTTCTGCCCTTGCATCATCACACATTTCCTGTACAGCCTGACACATATCAACACTCCTTAATAAATTTTTGTTAGCGATCTATAAACGCTCCGTCAAAAACTGCCCTACGGCGTATCGGCTTCGCCTTGTTTCTTAACCTCACTCTACTACTAAACGATTATATACAGATTTTATTATCACATTACTATATGTATCGGAAGCAAGGTTCTCTTTAATGTTCCTTATTTCCTTATGATAATCTCCTTTATCAATCCAATCTCTATAAATGACCTTCTTACAATTTGCAAATTGAATAGTCACTTTCGAAAATATTTCTTCACCATCTATATCAGTAATGATACCTTCTCCCAGCTCTTTGTGGATAAGATGTTGTCCCACCATAATTTCTTTTTGATTTATATTTCCAGAATAATTGTCCACTATATATTGAATAAATGAATTTAATATGTAAATATAATCTTCAAAATTGTTTTCTATTTCTTTAAAACATCTATTTCTCCATTCTACAGAACTTCCATTTTGGTCATACAATAAATTTATTTCTGAACAAATATAAGAAACACCTGGAACAATGAAATAAGAAAATTGCTTAGGTACAATTAACTTTTGATGTTTAGACCAAAAAGCGTTTTTTCCAATCAATATATGAAGTAATAAATGTTCAATATAATTACAATAAACTAGACGTTCTGCTTTTTGGTACTCAAACGGTTGTTCTAATGCACATCCTGTATGCGAAAGCATATAGCCTTTATCTTCATCTATATGATGACAAAATAACCCTTCTTTAGTTCTTGAAATTCGCTTACTTTTAGTTTTACAAGTAGCATTTGTAAAATAATCATATTTAGCTGGTCCATATTTCTTTAATAAATATGACACAAATTCATCGTAATTCATTTCCATCTCTTCTAAGATTTATTATTGGATTATATTTATCAAAAAAATCCTTTACTAATAAATCAATAGAAAAATTTATATTTTGACAACTCTATAATTAATCTTCATAAGACTTTAACGGATGAATTCTTGCTCAAAATGTTCTAATTTACAATCATACCGGGGGAAGAAATCTTTGACGTGCAACCTCCTTTTTGTCTGGATTTTGGCAGGGCCCCAAAGTTGGTACCCTGCCCTTTTTGGACAAAACAAAAGAGCCTGAATGCCTTGATTTTAAAGGCTTTCAGGCTCCTAAGGAGCAGGGGATGAGAGAATCGAACTCCCACCAAAGGTTTTGGAGACCCCTATCATACCATTTGACCAATCCCCTATATACAAGAAAAAGTGGCTGTTGGCCACAAATTCTTTTACATTGTACTCTCAAAACTACATACATGCCTGTTGATCGTTAATCAAACTCTTTGAATCAATTCTTAACCTGCGTTTCTTGGTCAAGCCCTCACCCGATTAGTAACAGTCAGCTCCATGTGTTACCACACTTCCACCTCTGCCCTATCTACCTCGTC
>NZ_JAMOYY010000038.1:0-27200 GCF_023669475.1 Blautia sp. MB18-30
TCATTCTTCTCACCCTGGCTTTCTATATACTGCCGTATCGTTTCAATCGTTGCTCCGCCTGCACTGAGCAGACAGAAGATCTGACTCCAGAATGCATCTTTCATGGTCTAACTCCATTATATTTATCATCCTTTTTCTTATATCGACGGATATGTATTTATGAACTAATTGTTCTTTTTCAGTATACTACATCAGGGAAAGGAGAACAAGTGTTTCTTTTATACTATAGAGATTTTTTTAAGCAGATATGCTCAGATGTGCAATTCATCTCACCATCTGAAGAGGTGGGAGAATTCTTGCTACATTTGTTAAAAATTTTTCAGTGCAGCCCGAAGAATTGCTTCTACATCATCTGCCGGCACATCTTCCGGTACCTTTCGTACTGCACGAAGGGCATCTGCAGAACTGTATCCTAATGCGACAAGCGCCTCCACCGCTTCCTGACGACTATCCCTCAGATCAGATGCTCCCTCAGCTGCTTCTTCCTGCTGATGCGCCAGTTTCATCTCAAAAGCATCTTCCAGCTTCAGCTTGTCTTTCAGCTCCAGGATCATTTTCTGGGCTGTCTTTTTCCCAATTCCAGGGGCCTTGGAGATTGTTTTTACATCATCGGAAAGCACTGCAAAACGAAGCTCGTCTGCACTGATCCCGGAAAGGATACCCAGAGCGCCTTTAGGTCCGACTCCGTTGACACCGATCAAAAGCTTGAACATGCCAAGATCATCCTTCGAAAAAAAACCATATAGCTGCAGAATATCCTCCCGCACATAGAGAAAGGTATGGATCTTCTTTTCATCGCCTATCCGCGCTTTCCCAAGATCCTGTCCTGTCATATAAATCTCATAACCAATTCCGCCATTTTCCACAACCAGACAATTTTCACCGATATCTGCTACAGTACCTTTTACAAAAGAAATCAAATCTCAAGGCTCCTTCCCTGAAACAGCTGAACATCTGTTTCCCATATGAACGCAATAGTAACATAATTTTCAAAAAAAATCAACCCGGAATACAATCTCCGGGTTGATCCTATATACAAGCCTGTGATTCCTCTCGCTGTTTTCTATCACTGATTAAGGAAATCCTGATCCTCAAAATAATTGATCCGCATAGAAGAACGGACATCATGAAGCGTTGCGGCAGCTTTTTCTCTGGCAACCTCTGTACCGGCTTTCAGGATATCGAACACATCTTCGGTTCGCTGCTCCCACATTTTCCTTCTTTCACGGATCGGGCCAAGCTCTGCCTGCATAACATTATTCAGGAACTTCTTGACTTTCACATCACCAAGGCCACCTCTCTGATAGTGAGCCTTAAGTTCATCCAGATTCTGATACTCTGGCAGAAATTCAGCAAAATGTTCCGGGCGGCTGAAGGCATCCAGATAGATAAATACCGGATTTCCCTCTACACGACCAGGATCCTGAACACGAAGATGGTTCGGATCTGTAAACATGGACATGATCTTTTTCTTCACAACATCTTCTTCATCAGACAGATAGATGCAGTTTCCGAGAGATTTACTCATCTTAGCCTTTCCGTCAATTCCCGGAAGACGTAAGCATGCTTTATTGGAAGAAAGAACAATTTCCGGATCTGTCAGTGTGTCACCATAAACCGTATTGAATTTATGGACGATCTCCTTGCACTGCTCAAGCATCGGAAGCTGATCTTCACCTACCGGTACATGTGTTGCACGAAAGGCAGTAATATCAGCAGCCTGACTGATCGGATAGCAGAAAAAGCCTACCGGAATGCTGGCTTCAAAATTACGCATCTTAATCTCGGATTTAACGGTAGGATTACGCTGTACTCGTGCTACCGTAACCAGATTCATATAATAAAAGGTAAGTTCTGTCAGCTCCGGAACCATGGACTGGATAAAAATATTGGATTTCTCCGGATCAAGCCCGCATGCCAGATAGTCCAGAGCAACCTGAAGAATGTTATGGCGTACTTTCTCCGGATGCTCTGCATTATCTGTAAGTGCCTGGGCATCTGCGATCATAATATAAATCTCATCATATAAGCCGGAATTCTGCAGCTTCACACGCTCTGCCAGAGATCCAACATAATGACCTACATGAAGGCGCCCCGTCGGGCGGTCGCCAGTTAAAATAATCTTACTCATGAATTTCGTTCTCCTTGAAGTATACTGAATATTTATATCCTATTATAGCCCCTTGAAATTCACCGGTCAAATATTTTTAACCGGAAACTGCAATTTTTCATTGAAATATAACCAAAAATTTGTATGTATTTATTTTATTTATGCATTATCGGGCACAACATGCTTTATTCCAAAAAAAGAACTGCCACGTCACTCGGAAAACTTCCGTGACAGGCAGTTCTTTTTTGTTTTACAGAATCACATGTCTTGGGCAAACTTCCTTACATTTACCGCAGCCTGTACACTTATCGTAATCGATGTGCGCACAGAAATCGGTAACTGTGATCGCCTCGGACGGACAATTCTTTTCACATTTTTTACAGCCGATACAGCCAAGCTCGCAGGCAGCTGTAACTGCCTTACCTTTTGCGTGGGAGCTGCAGGCTACACGTGTCTGTTTGTCATATGGTACCAGCTCGATCAGGTGACGTGGACATTTGGCAACACATTTGCCACAGGCTTTACATGCTTCCTGATCTACGACCGCAATACCATTCACTATATGGATCGCATCAAATGGACATGCCTTTACACAGCTTCCGAAGCCCATACATCCAAATGTACAGTTTTTTGCACCGCTGCCAGGGATGAAAGCCATCATCTCGCAGTCTTCCACACCTGTGTATTCATATTTCACAGTCGTCTTATCACAGGTTCCCGCACATTTTACAAAAGCAACCTGACGTGCGGTTTCTTTTACTTCCTGTCCCATGATCGCGCCAATCTTGGCTGCAACAGGAGCACCGCCAACCGGACACTGATCTACAGGAGCTTCTCCCTTTGCAATTGCGGCAGCGAGTCCGGAACATCCCGGATATCCACAACCACCACAGTTATTTCCTGGAAGAACGCCGAGAATGGCTTCTTCCTTTTCATCTACCTTAACGGTTAATTTCTTGTCTGCAAGTCCGAGGAAGATACCAATGAATAAACCAGTACCGCCGACAATGACTGCAGCCATAATAATTCCTGTTATACTCATGCTCTTCTTCCTCCTATACGATTCCGGAGAATCCAAAGAATGCAATAGCCATCAGTGCTGCCGTAAGCAGAACGATCGGCATACCCTGGAAGGATTCCGGAATATCGTTGTATTCCATTTTTTCACGGATTCCCGCAAGTAATACAATTGCGATCAGGTAACCTACACCTGTGGCAAATCCGTTGACAACACTTTCAAGAATGCTGTATTCATATTTAACATTGTTCAGTGCTACACCAAGAACTGCACAGTTTGTTGTGATCAGAGGAAGGTATACACCAAGTGCCTTGTAAAGGGATGGTACAAATTTCTTGAGAAACATTTCTACGATCTGTACCAGTGCCGCGATAACCAGGATAAATACGATCGTTTTCAGATACTCAAAATGGGTCGGTACCAGGATGAATTTATAAAGCAGTCCTGCAACAAAAGATGCAATAGTAATAACAAACACAACTGCACCACCCATGCCGGCTGCGGTTTCTGTTTTCTTGGAAACTCCAAGGAAAGAACAGATTCCCAAGAACTGACTCAATACAACGTTACTGCAAAGCGCAGAACCAATTGCGATCAACATCAAGCTTGCCATTTTCTATTCCCCCTTTTTATTCTTTGTCGGAAGGACATCCGCCGCAGGTCGCACAATTGGAGCCACAGCCGGACTGGATCTTGGAAACATCTTTGCCCTTCTTTGCCATGTTGATCTTTACTTTGTTCTGGATTGCTGCAAGTCCGGCAAGAACCAGAAATGCTCCAGGTGCAAGGATAAAGATAGTGATCGGGGTATAGCCGGCAGCACCGGTAGCTGCATCAGCAACCGGAATGATCTGTGCTCCGAAAGCCTTTCCGGAACCAAGGATCTCTCTTACAAGACCAATGGCAACCAGGCCCACTGTAAAGCCAAGACCCATTCCAAGTCCGTCAAAGATAGACGGAAGGACAGGGTTCTTGGAAGCATAACTCTCTGCACGTCCCAGAATGATACAGTTAACAACGATCAGTGGAATGTAAATTCCAAGTGACTCATAAAGAGAAGGAGTAAAGCCTTCCATCAGAAACTGTACGATAGTTACAAAAGATGCTACAACTACGATAAAGGCCGGCATTCTGACAGAGTCCGGAATAACCTTACGCAGCATGGAGATGAGCATGTTTGACATAACCAGAACTACGGTTGTGGAAAGTCCCATACCAATACCATTGATCGCAGAAGTCGTTACCGCAAGGGTAGGACACATACCAAGCATCAGGACGAAAATCGGATTTTCGGTTATAATGCCGTTTTTTAATCTTTCACCACAATTATTCATATTCAACTACCCTCCTAAAATGCGTTTTTGCAATAGCCGATAGCTGTATTGACTGCACCGGTAAAAGCTCTGGATGTGATGGTCGCACCACTGATAGCATCAATAGGCTCACCTTCGCCGCCGTCCTTGGATACATAGAATTTATCGGTATTCTTTCCAACATACTGTTCCTGAAACTTCGCTTCTGTAGCACGCATTCCAAGTCCAGCAGTCTCACTGATGGAAAGAATGGAAACGCCGCTGACGGTACCGTCTTTTGTTACACCAACTGTGATCTGGATATCACCGCCGTAACCCTCTTTATCGGTTACAGTTACCACATAGCCTTCATCTGCTGCTTCACAGACTTCATCTACGGTTGCTTTGATTCCAAGATCTGCAGCTGTTTTATCTGCTGCTTCCTTGTCTACATCTACAGCTTTAAAATCTTCCAGACTTACATCACTGAATACAGTCTGCCATGCTTCTTTTTTTGCCTGTTCCTCGGTTCTTGCAATGGGTTCTTTGGTAACTTCGTAAACCAGTCCAAGGCCAAGGCCGGCAACTACTGTAATGATCGTAAGGATCAATGTATTTCTGATAATCTTACCCATTATTTCTTGCCTCCTTTTCCAAAAGCAACCGGTTTTGTTACTTTTTCAATAAGCGGAACCAGAAGATTGCAGAAAATGATCGCATAGGAAACACCCTCTGCGGAACCACCAAAGAGACGGAATACCGCTGTCACGATACCGAGGCAGCAGCCATATACCAGCTGACCTTTCGGAGTGATCGGCGTTGTCACATAATCTGTTGCCATAAACCAGGCTCCAAGCATCAGACCTCCTCCAAAGATATGGCTTAAAAGATAGTTTACATCAAAGCCTTTGCCTGTTCCCAACATATAGAAAATGACAAATACTGCAAAACTTCCAATATATGTAAGAGGTACCTTCAGATCGATGATCTTAAATGCGAGAAGGATCACTGCACCGATGAGGATCGCCAGGGCAGAAGTCTCACCGATGGTACCCTGGATATTACCAAGGAACAGATTCTTTACAGGAATAGAAGTCCCCTCAATGAATCCCTGGCTTTTAAGCGCTGCCAGAGGTGTTGCCTGTGTAACCGCATCTACAACAGCATGGGAGCTTTTGGAAACTGCAAAGTTGGTCATTTTTCCGGCAAAAGAGATCATAAGGAAACATCTTCCTGCAAGAGCCGGGTTCATAAAGTTCTGTCCAAGTCCACCGAACAGCTGTTTTACAACAATGATCGCAAAAGCACTGCCAAGGATCGGCATCCAGATCGGGATCTGGGGCGGCATGTTCAGTGCAAGCAGAAGTCCTGTTACAACTGCACTGAAATCAGTAGTTGTATTCTTTTTATGCATCAGTCGGTCATACAGCCATTCAAAAAACACACTGGATGCAACCGTCGCCAGCACTACAAGGAGTGCATGCACTCCAAAGTTCCAGATACCGAAAAGTGTTGTCGGCAGAAGTGCGATCACTACCAGCTGCATAATACGGCTGGTGGTCATTTTATCCCTGATATGGGGATTAGATGATACGTTATACATTTGTTCCATTGTTATTCCTCCCCCTATTTCTTTTTCTTGCGCTCTGCAAGAACCATTTTTCTCATAGATTTAATACTCTGAGTCAGAGGTCGTTTGGCCGGACAGATGTAACTGCAGCAGCCGCACTCGCAGCATTCCATACCATCCATTTTTTCGAAGCCTGCCATATCACCGTGTTCTGCAAGAGTTGCAAGGCGGGCCGGAACCACATGGCCCGGACAGACGCTTACACAACGTCCGCAATTGATACATGCAGTCTGGATCTGCTTCGCCTCGGAAACTGCGTCACGCTCCAGGAAAAGCAGGGAAGAAGTTGTCTTCGTACATGGAATATGAAGATCATACAGCGCAAATCCCATCATCGGTCCGCCGGAGATTGCTTTTGCGATCTTTTCCTTCAGTCCTCCTGCAGCATCTACCAGTTCAGACAGATCTGTGCCTGTAAGAACGGAAAAGTTCTTCGGTGTGCGGATTCCGTCTCCGGTAACCGTTACATTACGGCTGATGACCGGCTGTCCGAGGATCACTGCCTTATAAACAGAAGTAACAGTCTCTACGTTATCAACCACGCATCCTACGTCTGCCGGAAGCATAGTGGAATTGATCTCTCTGCCTGTTACCGCATAGATCAGCGTACGTTCACCACCCTGTGGGTATTTGGTCTTAAGCTCTTTTACTTCCATACGCTCTTTGCCTTTGATGGCTTCTTTCATCCTGGCAATACAATCCGGTTTGTTGTCCTCGATACAGATACATCCCACTGCCTTCGGGAAAGCTTTCAGGATTACTTCCAGACCACCAACAATGCTTTCCGGTTCTTCCATCATCCTTCGGTAGTCACTGGTGATATAAGGCTCACATTCCGCACCGTTGACTAGGATATGATCGATCTTGTCGGGTTCCTTTGGTGAGAGCTTTACATGTGTCGGGAAACCTGCACCACCCTGACCAACAACTCCGCCTTCCTGAATCCTTTTCAGGATATCCTCCTTGGAAAGATCCGAAAGCTTTGCAGGTGCATATTCCACAGATTCGTACAGACCGTCATTCTCAATGATGATCGCATCACCCATGGCGCCTACTGCGGTCAGACGTTTCTCGATTCCCTTTACGGTTCCTGATACAGACGAGTGTATCGGTGCGGAAACAAATCCTCCTGCTTCTGCGATTTTCTGTCCTGCAAGCACATGATCACCTTTTTTTACGATCGGCTTGGCCGGAGCTCCGATGTGCTGAGAAACAAGAATTGCCAGATCTCCCTTCGGCAGATACTTCTCGACAGGACAGTTTTTTGACAAATCTTTGCCGTCATAAGGATGGATACCACCCCTGAAGGTTAAAAATGCCATAGATCTCATCTCCTCCTTTATTTTTGCAAGTACATGTACATGGTATTTCTGCGTTGCGCATATACTCTTTTTTTAAGTTGATTCTGTGTTTCTGATTTTCCTTTTCTTATTTCATCCAAGACAAACAAGATCTATTTCGCTCCCATAAATCATTTCGCGAAACATTACCAGCGAACAGTAACAAAGTAGCTTCTGCTTTGAGCAGGATATGTATGAAAGGTTGAATCCAGACACGATCCTGTGATATACTTCGGTAGAAGATATTCACCAGCTCATAAAAAAGCTGTAAATGAATAACCAATTTATGAAGCGATAATAGTCATTTTTTCACTGTCAATCCCCACATAAATCCAGTACCATTTCCTGTTTTTTATCATCAACTCTACTAATAACTATAACTCATTTCACTTTAAATTGCACTATTGAAAAGCAATTTTTTTGTGTATAATCAGATACAATCCATAAAGGAGAAAATTAACATGATCGTTAAAAAAATGCCGATTTTACAAGGGTTTCCAGACTTTGAGACTGTTAAAAAATTGACTAAAAATCATGGATTTTCAGAGCGTTTTGTACCGCTTTTCTATGATATTGAAACTACAGGACTATCACGAAATTCCACTTTTCTGTATCTGATCGGTGCTGTAGCCTACGAAGGAAACAACTGGCAGATGTACCAGTGGATGATTGAAAACGAAGAGGAAGAACCTGAACTTCTGAAAACATTTTCTGAATTCCTTCAGGATTTTTCATGTACGATCCAATATAACGGTGACAGCTTTGACCAGCCTTATCTGGATGCACGATATCAGATCCACGGACTCTCTTCCCCTTTTACGGAGCTGCCATCTCTGGATCTTTACCGGGAACTAAAGCCGCTCAAGGGACTTCTGAAGCTTTCACGGATGAATCAGCCTTCCATGGAATCATTTCTCGGTATTACTGAACGGAACTACTATGATGGAGGTGCCTGCATCCGTCTTTACAAACAATTCGCTTCCGGAAAGAAACCGGAAGCGGCAGAGATCGTTATGGGACATAACCGGGAAGATCTTCTGGGACTTGGAAAAATTTTCTCCATGCTGTCCTATCTTGCTCTTTTCAATGAAGATTACGAAGCACTAAATTGTGAAATTCAAGACGATCAATTGGCCTTTACCATTAAAACTAATTACGATCTGCCTGTTGAATTTTCAAATCATAGTGAAGAATTCTACATAATCGGACAGAATAACCGTGTCCGTCTTCTTGTGAAGCTTCAAAATGGACGTTTAAAGCAATATTATTCCAATTATAAAGATTACGATTACATCCCTTCCGAAGACACTGCAATACCAAAAACCTTAAGTGCCTGCATGGATAAAAAGCTCCGAAGGCCTGCCAAAAGGGACAACTGTTATACCTGGTTTCCTGTAACAGAAGCTTTTCTGCATGATCCTTTAAAACAGAAAACCTATCTGAAACACTGCCTGCCATATTATCTTTCTGTTCTTAAATAATATCTCTGTTACGAAATTCCAATTAAAAAAGGCCGTCACAATAAATGTGACGGCCTCTGAAATTCAAAATATTCATCTGCTGTACAGCTTCTGAGAAATTACTCCTCTGTCTGCTCTGCAGAATTATCCTCGAGTGCTTTCATGCTGAGGCTGATCTTTCTGTCTTCGCCATTGAAATCAACAACCTTAGCCTCGATCTCCTGACCGATGGAAAGTACATCAGATGGTTTCGCAACGTGCTCTCTGGAGATCTGAGATACATGAAGAAGAGCATCTACTCCAGGTGCAAGCTCAACAAATGCACCGAAATCTGTCATACGTGCAACTTTGCCCTTTACTACGTTTCCTACTGCGAAGTCCTCAGCAGCTGTAAGCCATGGGTTCTCCTCCGGGAATTTAAGGGAAAGTGCGATCTTGTCTCCGTTGATATCTTTGATAAGAACTGTAACTTTATCACCTACGTTGAATACCTTCTTCGGGTTCTCTACTCTGCCCCAGGACATCTCAGAGATGTGAAGAAGTCCGTCTGCTCCGCCGAGGTCGATGAATGCACCGAAATCTGTAACATTCTTAACAACACCCTCAACTTTATCGCCTACGTTGATCTTAGCAAGAAGCTCTTTCTGTTTCTCAGCTTTCTCAGCAAGAAGAAGCTGTTTGCGGTTACCGATGATACGGCGTCTTCTTGGGTTGAACTCTGTGATAACGAACTCGATCTCCTGATCTGCATATTTGGAAAGATCTTTCTCATATGTGTCAGATACAAGGCTTGCAGGAATGAATACTCTTGCTTCCTCAACATTGACACAAAGACCACCGTCAAGTACCTGTGTTACAGGAGCCTTCAGAACCTCCTGGTTCTCGAATGCCTCCTCAAGACGTTTGTTGCCTTTCTCTGCAGCAAGACGTTTGTAGGTAAGTGTAACCTGTCCCTCTCCGTCGTTTACTTTGAGAACCTTTGCTTCCATGGTATCGCCAGGTTTAACAACGTCTGTAAGCACAACGCTTGAATCGTTTGTGTACTCGTTCTTTGTGATGATACCGTCTGCTTTATAGCCGATATTCAGGATGATCTCATCATCTTTAACATCGATGACGGTACCCTGTACGATCTCTCCATTTCTGATTGTTTTTACGGAATCTTCCAGCATCTGTTCAAAACTTAACTCTGACATGTTCTTGAACCTCCTCAATAATTTTCTTTGGGGTGGAAGCCCCTGCTGTAATACCTACACAACTACTGCATTGGAACATTTCAGAATCCAAGTCTACAGGTGTTTGTATATAGTAAGTATTTCCACATTCCTTTTTACATATTTCAAACAGCTTTTGAGTATTGGAACTATGTCGGCCACCTACGACCAGCATAGTGTCTACCTCTCCGGCTATCGCTTTAGCTTCTTTCTGCCGTTCTTCGGTAGCATTACAAATAGTGTTTAAAATATTTAAAATATTTAAAACATTATTATCATAACTCTTTTTGCGGAGAATTTCAACTAATTCTTGAAATTTGTTGTAATTAAATGTCGTCTGGGACACTACACATACTTCTTTTTCCGGAGAAATATTGAATTTCTCAGCATCCTCAGCATTTCTGATCACTGTATATGGTCCCTGACACCATCCGCAGATCCCCTGTACTTCCGGATGGCCCGGATCACCGATGATCACAATATGGGCACCTCTGGAGCTTTCTCTCTCAACGATCTTGTGGATCTTCAGCACAAAAGGACAGGTAACATCTACATATCCGAGACCATATTTTTTGATCGTGTTATAAACCCTGCGGCCTACTCCATGGGAACGGATCACAACAGTGCCGCCCTTCAGGCTGCCAAGATCCTTCTCACAGATCACAGCCACACCTTTTTTTTCGAGATCTGAGACAACCTCCTCATTATGGATGATCGGGCCCAGTGTATAAATCGGTGCTGCATCGGAACCGATCAGCTCATAAACACGGTCAACTGCTCTTTGTACGCCGAAACAGAAGCCGGCAGTTTCTGCAACTTTTACGTTCATCCATTCACCCTTTTTCTGTATACGGAAAGGATACTCTCAACCACTTCGTCAATTCCCATCTCAGATGAATCAACAAGAACAGCATCCTCTGCTTTTTTAAGCGGAGAAACCGCGCGGTTCATATCTCTCTCATCTCTGTCAACGATATCTTTCAGGATCTCATCCATATCGCAGGCTTCACCCTTCTCTGTAAGCTCCAGGTATCGTCTGCTAGCACGGGTCTTTGCACTTGCAGTCAGAAAGATCTTCACTTCCGCATTGGGAAGAATGGTGGTTCCGATATCTCTTCCGTCCATAACTACATTATTCTCGGCTGCAAGATTGCGCTGCAGCTTCAGAAGATGTGCACGCACCTCCGGATTTGCAGAGCTTACAGATGCCATATTTCCTACCTCTTCCTTACGGAGGAACGCAGTTACATTCTTTCCGTTAAGGATCACCTGCTGCTCACCGTTCTCATAACGGATAGAGATATCCGCATCATGACAGGCTTCAGAGATTTTTTCGTCACCGCTGATCCCTTTTTCCAGAAGATAAAGTGCCATGGCACGATACATTGCCCCTGTATCTACATAAATAAAGGACAGCTCCTTTGCCACTTTTTTTGCAATTGTGCTTTTTCCTGCACCTGCCGGTCCGTCAATTGCAATATTAATACCCATAATCGTTGCTCCTTCCTCTTTTCTGTTATTCTATCGCCTGAGCTGCCGCATACGCTGTAGACCATGCGATCTGAAGATTATAGCCACCGGTCACTGCATCCAGATCCAGTACTTCACCTGTAAAATACAGATTTTTTATTTTTTTGGATTCCATTGTGGATGGCTGTATCTCTTTTACTGACACACCGCCTCTTGTGATGATCGCTTCCTTAAACTCTCCCATTCCCGTGATCGTAAACGGAAAAGCCTTGATCAGACGGCCAAAAGCCTGACGCTCTTCCCTGGAGATCTCATGTACCGGTTTTTCCCCGGGGATACCGCCAATTTCGATCATGATCGGAGTCAGAGAAGACGGAAAAAGAACACCGATCACATTTTTAAACTGCTTGTTATGATTTGCATCAAATTCACGCAGGATCCGGGCGTCAAGCTGTTCTGCATCAAGCGCCGGCTTCAGATCCAGGAAAGCCTCCAAAGGCTCCTTTTCCAGCTTTTTGCCGATCTGGGCACTGGCGGAAAGGATCAGCGGTCCTGTCACTCCGAAATGAGTAAACATCATCTCGCCGAAATCTTTATAGAGAACTTTTTTGCCGGATTTTACTGTAAGCTCCACATTCCGAAGGGAAAGGCCCTGAAGTTTGGAAACATAATCTTCTTTTGCCACCAATGGTACCAGTGATGGTGACTGGGAAACAACTTTATGTCCCGTTTCAGTAGCAAAACGATATCCATCTCCTGTGGAACCTGTGGACGGGTAGGAAAGCCCGCCTGTGGCAACTACCACAGTATCCGCTTCAAAAAAGGTACCGTCCGAAAGTAATACACCGGTAACTTTTTCATCCTGTGTACAAACTTCCGTTACCTCTGTATGAAGATGGATCTGCGCTCCGGCTTTTTTCAGTTCCCGCTCAAGCGCACGGATAATATCTGATGAATGATCCGATACCGGAAAAACCCGGTTTCCACGCTCTGTTTTCAGCGGCACTCCTGCCTCCTCAAAAAATTCCATCACATCTCTGCTTCCATAGGTGTAGAAAGCACTGTAAAGAAATTTGCGGTTTGACATCACTGCCGGAAAAAGTTCTTCGGTATCTGAATTATTGGTGACGTTGCACCGTCCCTTTCCGGTGATGAAAAGCTTTTTTCCGAGTTTCTCATTTTTTTCCAGTATGTGAACCTGGTGTCCTCTGCGCGCAGCATATACACCGCAGAGCATTCCGGCGGCACCGCCGCCTATGATCGCAACTTTGGACATTACCTGTTATCCTGCCTTTTTTATCTTTTTTATGCACAAAGGAGCCTGCATACAGCAAGCTCCTTTTCCTGTTTTGAAATGCATCTGCATTTCTATGTGTGCTTTATACCGGGTATGCGCCGTTCTTGGTATCTGCTACAGTCTCATCAACTTTTGTCTTCTGAGCCTGGCGATATTTAAAGAAGTCCATGGCAACCTGCGGGAACAGTGCATATGTGAGAACATCCTCATCCTGCTCCTTGTACTGTGCCATCTCGCTCTCAAGCTTATCAAGCTCATCCTCCAGAAGATCTGCCGGACGGCATGTGATCGGTTCAATATCTCCGATACATTTTTTCTGTACTTCCGGATTGAACGGTCTGGCTGTTGCGCCATACTTACCACTTAACACGTCTTTTGTCTCTTTTGTGACAACCTTGTAACGCTCGCCCATGATCACGTTAAATACAGCCTGTGTACCAACGATCTGAGAGGACGGTGTAACAAGCGGTGGCTCACCAAGGTCTTTACGTACACGCGGAACTTCCTCAAGTACTTCGTAGAATTTATCCTCGGCATGCTGCTCTTTCAGCTGTGATGTCAGGTTGGAAAGCATTCCGCCAGGTACCTGATACAGAAGAGTCTTGATGTTTACACCAAGGTTCTTCGGATTGAGAAGACCTGTATCAAGAGCCTCATCACGCATCGGACGGAAGTAGTCAGCGATCTCAGCGAGAAGCTGCTGATCAAATCCTGTATCATATGGTGTTCCCTTGAAGGTCTCAACCATAACCTCTGTTGCAGGCTGGGATGTTCCAAGAGCAAACGGAGACATTGCTGTGTCGATGATGTCAACACCTGCCTCTACTGCCTTCATATATGTCATGGAAGCAACACCGGATGTATAGTGAGAATGAAGATCGATCGGGATCTTAACAGTCTCTTTGAGAGCCTGAACAAGCTCTGTAGCTTTGTACGGAACAAGAAGTCCTGCCATATCTTTGATACAGATGGAATCTGCACCCATATCTTCGATACGTTTTGCAAGATCTGTCCAGTAATCAAGTGTGTAAGCATCACCAAGTGTGTAAGCCATTGCAACCTGTGCATGTGCTTTCTCCTTGTTTGCTGCTTTTACAGCTGTCTGAAGGTTACGAAGGTCATTCATACAGTCAAAGATACGGATGATATCGATACCGTTAGCTGCGGATTTCTGTACAAAATACTCTACTACATCATCTGCATATGGACGATATCCAAGGATGTTCTGTCCACGGAACAGCATCTGAAGCTTTGTGTTTTTGAAACCGTCACGAAGTTTACGAAGTCTTTCCCACGGATCCTCTTTCAGGAAACGTAAGGAAGCATCGAAAGTAGCACCGCCCCAGCACTCTACTGCATAGTAGCCGACTTTGTCAAGCTTCTCAATGATCGGAAGCATCTGCTCTGTGCTCATACGTGTAGCGATCAGGGACTGATGAGCGTCACGCAGGATCGTTTCCACAACTTTCACAGGTTTTTTCTCTATTTCTGCCATAATTATTCTCCTTACAAATTTTTATAAGACAATGGGTTAGACACCAAAAATCGCCATGAATGTACCGGCAGCAACCGCTGTACCGATAACACCAGCAACGTTCGGTCCCATCGCATGCATCAGCAGGAAGTTTGTAGGATCTGCCTCAGCACCAACCTTCTGGGATACACGGGCTGCCATAGGAACGGCAGAAACACCGGCTGATCCGATCAGAGGATTGATCTTTCCGTGAGTAACCTTGCAGAGAAGCTTACCAAGCATAACACCGCCAAAAGTACCGCAGGCAAAGGCAACAAGACCAAGAACTACGATCTTCAGTGTATCTACGTTCAGGAACGCCTCAGCACTTGTGGAAGCACCTACAGATGTTCCGAGAAGGATTACTACGATGTACATAAGAGCGTTGGAAGCTGTTTCAGAAAGCTGTTTAACAACTCCGGACTCACGGAACAGGTTTCCGAGCATCAGCATACCAACAAGGGGAGCTGTTGTCGGAAGGATCAGGCAAACAACGATTGTGATAACGATCGGGAAAAGGATCTTCTCAAGTTTTGTAACAGGACGGAGCTGCGCCATTTTGATCTTACGCTCTTTCTCTGTTGTGAATGCCTTCATGATCGGAGGCTGGATGATCGGTACCAGGGACATATAGGAATATGCTGCCACTGCGATCGGTCCCATAAGAGAAGACTGTCCAAGCTTACCTGCAAGGAAAATGGAAGTCGGGCCGTCAGCACCACCAATGATAGAGATCGCTGCTGCTGCTTTACCATTAAATCCAAGGAAAATTGCAAGGAAGTATGCAAGGTAAATACCAAGCTGTGCAGCTGCTCCCATCAGGAAGCTGATCGGGTTTGCGATCAGCGGACCGAAGTCTGTCATCGCACCGACACCCAGGAAGATCAGTGAAGGAAGAATACTCCACTCATCCATTAAGTAAAAATAATGAAGAAGTCCGCCAACGCCATTGGATGAATCCTCAATGCTCAGCATAATGTCCGGATAAATATTTACCAGAAGCATACCAAAAGCGATCGGAACCAACAGCAGCGGCTCAAAACCATGTTTAATGGCAAGATATAAGAACACACATGCCACTGCGATCATCAGGTAGTTTCCCCAGGTAAGGTTGAAAAATGCTGTCTGATGGATCAGGTTTGACAGGGTATTTGTTACATAAGACATTTGTCTACCTCCTGTTTAGTTCATTGTTGCAAGAGTATCTCCATTTTCAACGGCAGCACCCTCTGCAACATCGATGCTGGCGATTGTTCCGTCCTGAGGAGCAACAACCGGGATCTCCATCTTCATGGACTCAACGATCACTACGCTGTCACCAGCTTTTACGCTCTGTCCAACAGATGCAACGATTTTTACAACTTTTCCAGGAACGGCTGCGGAAACTTTAACAGAACCTGCGCCTGCTGCCGGAGCTGCTGCCTTAGGAGCTGCTGCCGGAGCTGCCTTAGGAGCCGGAGCTGCTGCTTTTGGTGCTGCTGCAACTGGAGCTGCTGCGTTTCCGTTCTCTTCTACAGTAACTTCATATGCTGTTCCGTTAACAGTAATTGTATAACTCTTCATTTTAAAATCCTCCTAAATAATGATTATCTTTTTCTGCGGTTGACTTTGCGGATGGAACGTACTACGAATCCGTCTGTGCTTGTTTTGCCTTCAGAAGCAGCGATAGCTGCAGCGATCACGGCAATAAGCTCACCATCATCTGTCACATCCTCAACAGCAGGCTCAGCAACTGGTGCTGCAACCGGAGCCGGTGCTGCGGCTGCCGGAGCCGGTTTGCTCTCTTTTTTCTTTCCTTCCACAAGTCCGGGAATATATTTGAAAAGAGAGATCACGAAGATCAGGAATACCAGGATCACAAATACTGTTCCGAGACCCATCACTGTATTCATCGCTGCCTTCTCCATGTTCTGTGCCAGTGTATAATTCACATCAACTGTAAGAGAAGTCGGGGTTCCTGATTTATCAAATACATAAGTGAAATTCGCTTTGTTTTTCTCGAAGGATACCGGAACAACAACGGTATACTGATCATCGGAATACTCCACTGTGATATCTTTCTCCTCGATATCACCTTTTTTCTCACCAAGCTCTTCTCTGGAGCCATCCCATGCACTTGCAGCACTCTGTGTGAAAGCATCCTCTGATTCCAGATATCCCTGGATATCATCCTCGGACATTGCGATGATCGCATCCGTCAGGCCCTTGGTTGTTGTGACAAGCTGACTCTTTACAGAATCATCAATCTCATCAGCAGCCCATGCAGTAGCTGTGCATCCGATCAGAAGTGCAGCTACGCAAAGAAGTGCCATGCAGACAGAAGAGATCTTTTTATAAAACTGTCTCATACGCTCACCTCACTTAGACTGTTCCATGCTTTTTGGATGGACGGTCTTCCCTTTTTGTGAACAGCATCTCAAAAGCACCGATTACATATTTTCTTGTATCTTCTGCTTTGATCACAGTATCCACATATCCTCTTGCTGCTGCAGATGCGATACCGTTCTGGAGTTCTTTGTACTCAGCTGCCTTCTCATTCAGTGTAGAAGCGTCAGCTCCCTCATACATGATCTTTGCTGCAAGGGAAGCATCCATCATACCGATCTCAGCTGTATCCCATGCATAAACCATATCTGCTCCGACAGATTTGCTGTTCATGGCAACGTATGCAGTTCCGTATGCTTTACCAATTACAACATTTACCTTCGGTACAGTTGCAGATGCAAAAGCATGTACCATCTCACCTACAGATTTAGCCATCATCTTCTCATTGCAGAGTGTAGCTTTAAATCCTGTTACATTAGTAAGAGTAAGTACCGGAATCTCAAAAGCATCACAGAATTTTACGAAGTCTGCTGCTTTTCTTGCACCTCTTGCAGAAAGAGTTCCGTCGGAAATCTCTGTCTTATTGCCATCAGCATCGTAAGATTCGCTTCTGTTTGCAACAGCGCCAACGGTAGCTCCGTTCAGACGAAGGAAGCCTGTTACGACATCCTGGCCGTAAGCTGCCTTTGTTTCAAAAAACTCACCATTATCAGCGATTCTTGAAAGCGCAATAGCTGTGTCGCCTGTGCAGCCTGCAATATCATCACATACTCTGTTCAGGTCATCTGTGCATTCCTTGAAGCTGTCATTATCTTCATTATTCTCCGGAAGCATGCTGACCAGTGTACGGATCTGTCCAAGGATCTCCTCTTCTGTTCCGATGCCGTCAACAAGTCCTGTCTCCTCACTCTGGAACTGTGCGGAAGCTGAATCGCATTTTTCCACTCTGTTTCCTTCCAGTGCATTTGGAGTGTTTACAAACAGTCTGCCCTTCTTCTCCTCTACAAATGTAAAGTCTGTAAGAGCCGGTACAACTGCCATTCCACCGCCGCATGTTCCGAAAACAGCAGTGATCTGTGGAATAACACCGGATGCCAGTGTCTGTTTCAGATAGATCTCACCAAATGCCTCAAGTGCATCGGTAGCCTCCTGAAGACGAAGTCCCGCACAGTCTACAAGACCGATAACAGGTGCTCCAACTTTCAGAGCGAGATCATAAATTTTGGCGATCTTTTTGGCATGCATCTCACCAACTGTTCCGTTCAGTACAGATGCATCCTGGCTGTATACATACACCAGACTGCCGTCAATCACACCATATCCGGTGATCACACCGTCTGAAGGTGCTTTTTTTTCAGTCATGTTGAAATCTGTAGCTCTGGCTGTGACAGCCTGTCCGATCTCAACAAAACTGTTGGCGTCAAGCAGGGAATTGATCCTTGCAGCCGCTACGCTTTGTGTCGCATTACTCATTATACTATGCCCTCCATTTTTTTATTAATATAACCAAAAATTCAGCCGAGTATAATTGTACCTTTTTTTTGCAGAAAATTCAATACTTTTCGTCACGAACGTTAAAAAATTAACCCCTGACATATGCCAGGGGTCGCTAAATTAATGGAAATAATCCTTAAATACTTTATCCACATACCATTTATAGGTAATTCTGTCGATTTTGTCATCGGCGGTTACAAGGCAGGAAAGGAGTTCTTTTCCGTTGAGCTTTGCATGGAGTGTACCGATCTTCTGGTTTTTCTGTATTGGTGCCGGGAGCTTATCCGGAAGCTCCGTTTCCCATGTGATCGTTTCTGTTTTTTTCAGAAGATATCTTTTCTCACGATCTTTTTCAGAAAGTACTGCGTGTATTTTCAGCATAACCTGTTTGGGAGGATATCCGGAACGATCGGACTTTTGCGGATATGGATCTTCTTTTCCCGGTGCTGCTTCTGTTACCGGGATCTCAGGCAGCTGTGGAAGCTCCGGCAGCATCATATACTGATAATTTTCCCTGCCATAGGAAAGGAGCTTCTTAGTATCGCTCCATTTATAATTTTTATTTCCGGGCCATCCGCATCCCAGAAGAGCCACGATAAATAATCGCTCGTCCTGTCGGACTGCGCAGACATAACAATATCCGGCATTTCCTGTAAATCCTGTTTTTCCGGAGATCACTCCTGTTTCCATATCCAGGAAAGCATTGGTATTATGTACCGAATAATGCTTTTTTCCTGAGATATCCGTGAAAGTATAATCTCTAGTCTGGGTAATATGGACAAATGTTGCATTTTTTATTGCATACGCCATGATCAAGGCAAGATCCCGGGCTGTTGTATGATGGATACCGCCTTCATCTTCTCCATCCAGACCATTGGGTGTAACAAAATGTGTGTCCTTACATCCCAGCTCTTTTGCTTTTTCATTCATCTTCTCTGCAAAACCTTTTACGGAGCCGCCGATATGTTCCGCGATGGCCACTGCGGAATCATTATGGCTTTTCAGCATCAGTGAATAGAGAAGATCCTCCAGATAAAACTGCTGTCCCTCCCGCATGCCAAGACGTGTCTGTGGCTGAGATGCCGCATTCCCGGAAACCTGTACGTAATCATCTCCCTTTGCCAGCTCCAGAGCAAGAATACAGGTCATTACCTTTGTGGTGCTGGCATTCGGCCGTCCTTTGTATGCTTCTTTTCCGTACAGCACACGGCCGGTCTCCCCATCCATGAGAACTGCAGAAAGTGCATATAGATTTTCGCCATCTGCCGCCTTTACCGGAAAAATCTGACAAATAATAAGGACCGCTGTCACCAGCACGACAGCGGCCATACGCCGTTTGCTCATAATGCATCACCCCGTACACGGTTCATATAACTGTTTACAGTAACTGTTATATTTAATTTTATGCGGGGATAGCATTCAGATATCACTTGTATCTATTGTCTGCCGGGATCGATCATCCGTTAAAGGTCAGATCCCATCTGTCAGAAAGATGTCCTGGCCTGACTGCAAGTGCAGCAAGCTCTTCCAGCATATCTGGCGCCTTGGCAAGCGCCTCTTCCATCAGACTGTCCAGTTTAAGAAGCTCCTCCTTACAGTCGATCTCTGGCTCCGGGCTCATAAAAAATTCGGTAATAAACGCAGATATCTTTTTTCCTGCGGGGGAAAGGGCATGTTCCGAAAGGCGTCTCTTCCTTCCTCCATCATCACATACCAAAATACAGGTGAATATCTTCATCATTTTCAATGACAGATAAATGTTCCAGGTACGGATCGCCGGCAATACCTGGTGGATCGTCCATGCACTGAGAAAACTGGCACGGATCCCATGAGACGGATAAAAACGCAATGGATCTTTGCCGGTTTCATACATCAGCATGCGATCAAATTCCTTCTCAAAGAGCGTATGTGAGACTTTCCCCTCGGCAGCTACCTGATTGACGTAAGGATGACAGGTAGAATCCAGGATATAATGACATCCGAACCCCAGCAGGTAAGCCATCAGTGCAGGATTTTTTTCCTCCCGGACCTTCGCCATGCCCTTTTCAAAGAATTCTCTTGCTTTCCGTCCATGCATCTGCACTCCGTACTGTGTCACCGGATTTTTGGATATAAAATAATAAAACAGGATATCCGGACCATGCTGTCCGATCCGGTACAGATTTCCGTTGCTTCGGATCAGATGCTGTAATTTTGCGGAAAGTTTCCGGTAAACCCTTTTTCCAAAAAGATCATGTGCGTATGTTGTGGGCATTTTCGTCACTCCTCTTCTGTTTTCTGATCTGTCCGACAGGTCCCGTCAGCCGGCATCTGTCCGTGTTATTTGTTATACGTCCAGCTTCAGCTGGATCTCTTCCTCTGCTTCCGCCTTGAAATCCTCCAGCTGGACCGGATCCATTTCCGGAAGGTCTTCCAGCCCCTGGACACCAAAGCAGCGCAGAAATTCTTCGGTGGTTCCCAGGAGGATCGGGCGACCCGGAGCATCCAGACGTCCAAGTTCTCTCACCAGATCATAATCCATCAGTTTATTGATGGCATGATCACATTTTACCCCTCGGATCTTTTCAATCTCTGCTTTTGTAACGGGCTGTTTGTAGGCAATGATCGAAAGGGTTTCAAGCATAACGTCTGTCAGCGTGGGTTTCTTTGGCTGCGCTGCGATCCGGATAAGAGAATCATAGTATTCTTTTTTTGTACAAAGCTGAAAGGAGTTTTCGAGCTCTATGATCTGGATCCCCCGCTCTTCTTCCTGATAACGGATCATCATATTTCGGATGATATTTTCCGTTGTTGTCGGATCCTGACGGATCGCTCTGGCAATACGGGGTAATTCCACTGCTTCTCCCATTGCAAACAGGATGGCTTCGATTTCTCCTTCAATTCGTTTGATTTCCACTTATTGTCCTCATTCCTACTATATTATTCATCTGCGAACTCTGTCAGATTCTTCCATGTGTCCGGATCCGTGATAACTTCCACATGAATATCATCAAAAAGATCTTCCTGTTCTGCATGAACATGTCCCATTTTCATCAATTCCAGAATTGCCAGAAATGTCACGATCAGCTGTATTTTGGAATGCTGGTTTTCCATCAGCCTGCGAAAGCTGAATTTTCGGTGAGTTTTTGCATATTCCTTCATTTCCAGCAATTTATCGGAAAGTGATATTTCCTCTTTTTCGATCCTTCCGAATTTACTTCGGATCGGATCGATCTTATTTTCCTGTCTGCGGATCAAAGCCTGATAGATCGCACTCATCCGCTCCAATGTCAGACCCCGGAGAAGTTCCTGGGGATCAGACGGGGGAGTATACTGCAGCACTTCTTCCGGAAGATCCTGTTTTCGGTAATAAACCCCTGCCGCATCTCCAAGCCTGTCCCGTAATTCATAGGACATATATTTGTACATCTTATATTCCAGCAGCTTCTGCACAAGCTCTGCTCTGGGGTCCTCCTCTTCTCCTTCCTCATTCACTTCTTTCGGAAGAAGCATTTTACATTTGATATCCAGAAGAGTAGCTGCCATGACAAGAAATTCACTCATGATCCCCAGATCTTCTTTTTCCATGGAATGCAGATATTCCATATACTGATCTGTGATCTCCACAATAGGAATATCATAGATATCGATCTTGTTTTTGTCGATCAGGTGAAGCAGAAGATCCAGAGGGCCTTCAAATACATTCAGCTTAACAGATAATGCCATAGGGTTTCCTCATTTCATTTTTTCGGAAGGTTTTATATCGATCACCAGCAGTTCCCTTGGATTATGGATCCGAAGGGGAATGGTATGTTCTCCAAGTCCAGCACTGACGATCATATGCTGATCCCCTTTGTGAAAGTCTCCACAGCAAAACGGCGGAAGAAACAGATATTGAGGAGATGAAAGACCGTAATGTTCACTAAGGCGGACAACGCCTCCGTGATAGTGTCCGGACAGGATCAGATCCGCGCCCCATTCAAAATAGGTTTTTCCGTATTTTGGATTATGTGCCAGCAGGATCTGCATCCCTTTATCTTCAGGTTTTCCGATCATTTCTTCCATCACTTCCTTTTTCAGCTTCGGTGATCTTGGTTTGTGATAATATTCGATGGGAAGCTCCAATCCCCAGAAACAGAAGTGTTCTCCCTGCAGGACCATATCTTCACGTCCGTTCCTTAAAATATGCACACCGGCTTTTTTCAGTGCTCTTTCGTATTTTGCATAATATGGCCGGTATTCTTCGGAAAGGAACATTTTATATTCATGATTGCCAAGTGCATAATACACGGGAAAATCTCCGGCAAGCTCTGTCAGCAGCTTACATGCAGTTACCAGAGTATTCGTTTCTGTGCGTACAGCCATGTCGCCGGCAGAAAGTATCACGTCCGGGGCAAGTTTTCGGATCGTCTCTGTCAGCCGTATATTGTCTTTTCCGTAGGATATTCCGTGAAGATCTGCAAGAAGGATCATCCTCACGCCCTGTGGAGCATGGATCTTGTCCGTATGGATCTCATATTGTTTGATTCTGAATTTTTTCATATTATTTTCCAAATCCGCAGTTCGGGAAAGTACAAACCGGACAGTTCAGACATAGTCCGCCTTCTCCCAGCCTGGCGATCTCCTCTGCCTTGATCTCATCATCTGCCATCACTCTGGGCAGGATCAGATCAAATACCGTTCTTTTTGCGTACATGACGCATCCCGGAAGTCCAAGTACCGGTATGGATCTTCCGTTCCGCTCAAGATATGCCACAAGCAGCATAGCTCCCGGAAGTATAGGTGCTCCATAGGTTATGATCTTTGCTCCGGTATCCCGGATCCCGCCCGGAGTACGATCATCGGGATCCACACTCATTCCGCCGGTACAGATGATCAGATCTGCTCCTGCATCTGCGAAAGAAAGAATTGCCTTTGTGATCTCTTCCTTATCATCTCCCGGCATCACCTGGCCTGTCACTTCTGTCGGAAACCCGGAAAGCTTTTCCCGGAGTACCGGTGTGAAGGTATCCTGGATCAGTCCTTTTTTGATCTCACTTCCGGTTGTGACGATCCCTACTTTTTTCTGCTGGTAAGGGAGAATGTCAAAGATCGGAAGATTTCCTGCTGCCTTCTCTGCTGCATCCATTTTCTCTTTCTCGATCACAAGCGGAATGATCCTGGTTCCTGCAACCTTATCACCTTTTTTTATCGGAAAATCGCCATGTCTGGAAGCAATCATCATTTCTCCCAGAGAATTCACAGCCACAAGTGCATCACGACGTATTTTCAGAATACCATTGATCTTTGATACCACCTCGATCTTACCTTCTTTGATCTCAGTTCCATGTACTTTGGAAGAGTTTCCGGCACAGATTTTGTAAAGGATCTCTGCAGCTTCATTTTCGTGAAGAATCCCCGGTTTTTTCTCCCACACAAAAAGGTGTTCTTTTCCTACAGAAAGCAGCAGTGGTATATCTTCTTCTTTCACTACATGCCCTTTTTTGAAAAGAACGCCTTTTTTCTCATCTTTTATGATCTGCGTGATATCATGGCACAGAATGTGTCCCACTGCATCTTCTGTTCTGATCTCTTTCATCCAAAATCCCTTCCCTGTTCTGTTATTTCTTCAATCCGTTGTATTATACATCCAGTCTGCCCTTTTTGTCAAAATATGTTGCAGGCATCACAAAAGAAATGCCTGACAGGTTCTTTCCAGCCAGTCATGGTATCCGGCCTTTTTTATTGTTTCCCCGTACAGGATATCCAGACTACCGATCTTTTTCCCATCCTGATAGTATTCCTGTGCCCCTACTTTCTGCCCTTTTTTCACCGGCGCACTTTGTTCTTTGGGAAGGATCAACTTTTTCTTAACATTGTCAGGTTTCGTTCCATCTGTGCTGATATATCGGAATTTCCCTCTATATACAAGCGGAACCTGCTCTTTGACTCCTTTGCGGAGCTTCATAGGTTTCAGTGGCTCCAGAGCATCATCCAGATACAATGTGCATTTAGAAAAGCCGTAATTTAAAAGAGCTGCTGCATCCCGGAATCTTGTTTTCGGGTCCGGTGCGGCCATCACTGAGGCGATCAGTGTGATCCCGTTTCGTTCTGCCACAGCACTGAGACAGTATTTTGCAATACTGGTGCTGCCCGTTTTAAGTCCCATACACCCCTCATAGCTGCGCAGCAGTTTATTTGTGTTGGTCAGTGTAAATTTCGAGGAGCCTTTTCTGGTAACGTGTGTGATATCCTCCATCCAGACAGATGAATATGTAAGAACTTCCGGATATCTGCTGATGAGCTCCCTGCTCATAAGTGCAATGTCATAGGGAGTTGTATAATGTTCCTGTGATTCCGTCAGCCCGCAGCAATCCACAAAATGAGTATTTTTCATTCCAAGATCCTTCGCCCTCTCGTTCATCCTCTCCACAAAGGCTTGTTCTGTTCCCGCAACATGCTCCGCCATAGCTACGCTGGCATCATTTCCGGAAGCGATCACAATACATTTGATCATGGTTTCTGCAGTCTGCTTTTCTCCTTCTTCCAGAAATACCTGAGACCCTCCCATGGATCTGGCATAAGCACTGGTGGTAATGCTATCCTCCAGATGCAGGGTTCCCTCACGGATAGCATCAAAGATCAGAATCAATGTCATGATCTTTGTAATACTGGCCGGGCTTCTTCGGGTGTCAGGATCCCTGGAATAGATCACGGTACCGGTTTCTTTTTCCATAAGGACTGCACCCGGCGCTTCGATCAGCTGCTGTGCTTTTCCACTATCTTCCGTTTCTCCCCTGACACTAATGGGTGTCAGAGCCAGGCATAAGACTAAAATACAGATCAAAAGACTTTCCGGAACACTTCTGTTCATAAGCTCACTCCTGCCGCAAACATCTCTGTTCTATTGTAAAAGCTTTCCTGAAAGATTATTCCTGAAATTCTGAAAAAGCATAGATTCCGGTCCGTGTTCCTGTATCTTTCACTCTGCATCGCTTTGCTTTTTCAGTTCTTCGTCATACAGCTTAACACCTGTTCCACAATTTCCAGCAGCATATTTTCTTGCATAATTCGCTGCATCGATCGCCTCAGATGCATTGTTACATTCTTTGGTGATCAGATAGATCCCAGTGCGGACACAGAGCTCCATATCCGGATATTTCTCTTTCATCTGCCGTAAGAACTCCTGATTGGTCTTTAAAACAGATGTTTCCGGATCAACATCCATATCACATGGAGTGAAAAGGATAAAATGATCAGAGATCGCCCTGGTAAAATATACATCCATATCTGTTTTTAGAACGCTTATCACATACTCGGAAAACTGCCGCAGGATCTGATCTCCCACACGATATCCGTATTTTGCATTAATACGTTTAAATTTTTCAAAATCGGTATATATCACTGCATGTCCCGGCCCGTAACCTCCGATCAGCATTTTCTCCACATTTTCGCGAAATCTTGAAAAAGAAGACAATCCGGTAAGCTGATCCCGTCCGGATTCTGCAGCAATGCTACGATAAGCACTGTTAAATGCCTGGTTCTTGGCATAATGCGCGGAAATGATCTTGGTCACTTCTCCCAATAGCTTACGATCTTCTCTGGACCAGAGCCTTTTTTCCTGGCAGGTCACGTATGCAATGGCCCCTGTATAGCTTCCCTCACAGTACATGGCAGCACAGACTACGGTTTTTGCTCCGCACTGTAACACATTCTTTCTTCTCTGTTCCGAATATTCAGCCAGATCATTCTCCTGAATCACCACAGTACCATATTCATCATTGTGGCGAAACAATGTGATAAAATCACTTTTTGAAAAATGTATCTCATCTATCAAAAGCCTGTATTCTTCTTCCGAAACCCATTGAAAAACCCTGTTTATTTTCTGCTCTGCCACCTTGGTATGCAGGACTGTGATCCGGTTAAGCCGGAATTTCAGACCGATCACTTTCATCAGAAGTTCAATCGCTGCCTGAAAGCTGCTCATTTTTTCAAATATTTCAAATGCAGTAGAAACAATATCATTATGAAGATATCTGGCATCTATCTCAACACCCTCGTATAATGCCTGCTTTTCCTCTGTCTTATCCTCAAAACGTCTCAGATTATCACAGAAAGCATAGCGGTTTTTTCCATTTTTCTTTGCCTGGTAAAGTGCCCAGTCTGCATTTTCAAAGAGCTGCTGATATGTATATCCGGAAACATTTTCCGGAAGAAAGCAGATCCCCACACTGCAGGTTGCCAGATACGTGGTTCCCGGAAATTTAAGTTTCTGCACTTCCCGTATCAGTTTTCCTGCCTTTTTCATGATCGCTACATGGCTGATATCCTTCAAAAGGATCACAAATTCATCGCCACCCAGACGCATGATCACATCATTAATGTCGAACAAAGCCACAAACAGCTCCGCAAAACGTTTCAGGACTTCATCACCGAACATATGTCCGTAAGTATCATTTACATTTTTAAAATAATCTACATCAAGCACCATCATCCCGCATCCTGCATAGGGATTTCTGGATGCAAGGTATTCATCGATCAGTTCTTTTCCGAAAAAGCGGTTATACACTCCGGTCAGAGGATCTTTCTGGGCACGTTCCTCAAGAAATTCTTCCTGCAGCTTCTCCCTGGTGATATCTCTGGAGCTTCCTATGAAATAATGATATCCGGTATTTTTATCCTGTGCTATAAATCCCCGTACTGTCAGAAGACTCGCATTACCGTCTTTATTGATACACCGCACTTCTATCGTCCCGCCTTCCCGGGATGTCAGAAAATCCGTCAGGTACTTCCAGTCGTCTTTATAAACATTGCTGTATTTCTGTCCACTGGTCTTAAAATCCGTAATATTTTTTACAGGTCTCAGGTATTCATCCAGACGTTCATATATGTCCGCCTCCTGACAGTACTGAAAAAGCTTCAGTGTAGTATTTCGATAAATGCAAGCGTATTTTTCCAATGTATCCCGAATATCAAAAACGGGATTTTTTTCGTCTGTTTTCATCATCGACCTCCCAGAGAGTTCTTGAGTTCACAATATTTGTAAAAAAGTATACCATATCTTTGGGTATATATGTAG
>NZ_JAMOYY010000039.1:0-26859 GCF_023669475.1 Blautia sp. MB18-30
AATTTCCTATAATTGTGTTAAAGATACACATATTGTTATAAAAAAAGCAAAGGCTTCGCCCCATTACGGGCAAAGCCTTTCGATCATTTTATATGTCGTTTTATTTTGTAAGGACCATAAGGATATCGTTGCTTCTCTTTACAAATTTTGTCATTTCTTCAGGAGAAAGCTGTTTATGGCTCATCATTGCAAGATCATAAAGCTGTTCACAGATCACCGGAACATACTCTGATCCCTGATTTTCTGCTATAAATCTTACAAGAGGATGATTTGCATTCAGTACAAGTACTTCCTGACCACCGAACATATTCGAATCCATTCCGTACATATTGTACATTTTCATCATATCCTGCATACGGCGGCTCTCCTCAGGAAGAGTGATCATCGCTGCAGTTCCCTCATTTTTCAGCTTCTCTACTTTTACTTCAAGTTTATCCTTGCCAAGATTCTTACGGAACACCTCAGTAAGTGTCTTGACTGTTGCTTCATCCGCTTTTCCGTCTTCACGAAGCTCTTCTGTCAGATCTGCATCAATTCTCTTGAACTGGATCGTCTGATCCTGCTGTTCAAGATGGGAAATAAACTGTGAATCGATCACATGCTTCAGCAGTACAGCATCTTTACCCGCTTCACGGAACATATTAATGTACTGGCTCTGCTGTACCTCATCGGTCACATAATAGATCACCGTTTTTTCCGGTTCCTCATTCTGGGATCCTTCAGAAACTTTCTCCTCTGCCTTCTCCTCTTCAGCTGCTTTTGTTTCTTCTTTTTTATTTTCCTCAATGCAGTCTTTCAGGGTAAGATATTTGCCGTCCAAATTCTTAAAGAGGATATAATCGTTCATCTTCTCACCAAATTTCGCATCCTTGATGCATCCAAATTTGATAAACGGGCTGATATCATCCCAGTACTTCTCATAAGACTCTCTGTCTGTCTTGCACATTCCGGTGAGCTTATCTGCTACTTTCTTGGTGATGTATTCAGAAATCTTTTTCACAAAACCATCATTCTGCAGTGCAGAACGGGAAACATTCAGTGGAAGATCCGGGCAGTCGATCACACCTTTCAGAAGAAGAAGGAATTCCGGGATCACCTCTTTGATGTTATCTGCAATAAATACCTGATTATTATAAAGCTTGATGGTTCCCTCAATGGAATCATACTCTGTCCTGATCTTCGGGAAATACAGGATACCTTTCAGGTTGAACGGGTAGTCCATGTTCAGATGGATCCAGAACAGCGGTTCCTTGTAATCCATAAATACCTTACGGTAAAATTCTTTATACTCTTCATCCGTGCACTCATTTGGATGCTTCATCCAGAGCGGCTGTGTATCGCTTAAGGATACCGGCCGTTTATTGATCTTTACTTTATCTTTGGCAGGAGAAACTTCCACAACTTCTTTCTCGCCTTTATCATTCTCCTTTTCCTCTGTCTTGGCATCCTCATGGATATGTTCAACTACCACATCATCTTCACGGAGATCTGCCTCATCGATAGTTTCATACTCCTGTTCAGCATTTGCTTTGGAAAGATAGATATTTACCGGCATGAAAGAACAGTATTTCTCAATAACCTCTCTCATACGATATTCATTGGCAAACTCCAGGCTTTCCTCATTGAGGAAAAGAGTGATCTCTGTTCCCGGTTCTGTTTTGTTTCCGTCTGCCATCTCATACTCCGTACCACCGTCACAGGTCCAATGTACCGGTGTGGAACCCTCCTTGTAAGAGAGAGTATCAATATGAACTTCATCTGCAACCATAAATGCAGAATAAAATCCAAGTCCGAAATGACCGATCATCTGATCATCCGTTGTTTTATCCTTATATTTCTCAAGAAACTCTGTGGCACCGGAAAAAGCGATCTGTGTGATATATTCCTCTACTTCATCTGCTGTCATACCAATACCGTTATCGATAAACTTCAAAGTTTTCTGATCCGGATCAACGATAACATTTACAGCCGGTTTGTAACCTTCCGGGAATGTATAATCTCCCATAACTTCCAGCTTTCTCAGTTTGGTGATCGCATCGCATCCGTTGGAGATCATCTCTCTTACAAAAATATCATGGTCGGAATATAACCATTTCTTGATAATCGGAAAAATATTTTCACTGTTGATTGATAAACTTCCATGTTTTGCTGACATATATGTCACTCTCCTTTTGTTTTTATTTTTATTTCTGATGTTCCGACAGAGCCGGAAACCTGTTGTTTTTTTCAATAAATATATACTAATACGACTTTTTACAAAAGTCAAGAAAAATTTAGCACTCATCATTATAGAGTGCTAGTAACAGCATATAAAACGGATCTCTATGTGCAAAAAAATCCCTCCGTACATTTTTTGTACGGAGGGTGCTGTAAAACTATCTTCTACATTCTGTTCTTATTTTTTCTTTCTACGATATACAAGGATTCCTCCAATACATACCACAGCCACGATCAAAATGATCACAAATGTCATGATCGGTGTACTGTCTCCCGTCTGCACTGCAGATTTCTGATTTGTCTGTGTCACTGCCGGACTCGGAGTCGCAGTAAGAACTGCTGCCTGTGATACCGTAAAAGTAACCGTACTTTCTGACTGTGTACCGGTATCCTTCCAGCTGGAGCCGTCGTATTTCTGCTGTCCAAAGGTAACTTTCAGAGTATATTTTCCCGGCTTGCTGACACGGAATGTTGCAGTATAAGGCTCTCCATCCCAGGTACGGGTCTCTGTGATCTTCCAGCTCTTCGGCTGATATCTGGTATCTCCCTTACGCGGGTTTGTATTATCCATTCCTGCACCAGCTGCTGTAAAGGTGATCTTTGTATTGGTATCATACTTGCCATTGGAATCAATGCCTGTGATCTTATTGTCCGATGCAGCGGCTTCCGTGCCCTGATATCCATTTACTGTAATACTTACTGCGATCACTGTACTGATCTTGTTGGGATTCTTAACCCCCTCCGGAAGAATGACGGTACCTTTTACATTAAATATCTGACGTTCTGCAGAAGACGGATCATAAGAAGATCCCTTAACATCCCATTTAACAGATGCCTTCTGCTCTCCCTTTGTTGTAGTGATCTTTACTGTTCCCGGAAGCTTCAGGGCTTTCTGGGTTTTCTGGGTTCCATTGGGTAGATCTTTGATATCGGATGGCTTTTTGATGCCTGTAAGGTTATTCGCCTTCTTACCGTTATCTGTTTTTTTCTTTGTAACGCTGAAATGGACATTTACATAAGCTTCCACATTTGCATCATTGGCGATCACAATGTCTTCCAGATATTCCCCCTGTGAAAGTCCGCTGACCGGCTGTACGCTAAAGGTTGCATTATCTCCTGCTTCCAGCTCTGTGGCGGAAAGTGTACCAATTGTATATGCATTTGATGAAGGCTGTTTCAGAACGATCTTTGTATTTCCGGTGTTGGTAACTGTAACTTTCTTCGCATCAGGAAGTTCCTTATAGCCTTCCTCTTTGGTTCCAAACTCCAGACTATCTGTTACCGAAAGACCGGGATTGGGTTCCGGTTCCGGTTCCGGCTCCGAAACTGTAAATTCCAGCCGGACTTCAGCCAGTGTGTTTCCGGTATTCTGATCTGTCACAGAAATCGTATCGCTGTGATCTCCGACCTGAAGACCGGTCTTGGGCTGTACGGTAAAGGTTGCCGCCTTATCTCCGGGATTGAGCACTTCCGCAGAAGGCTCTCCCACCTCATAATCCTCCGGAGCAGAAAGCTGGATCCGGATAGCCTCTGTACCTGTATTCTCTACGGTTACAGGCTGTGCATCCGGCGCAGTCTCATAGCCCTGTTCCAGTGTTCCAAACTTCAGAGGACCTTCCGGTTTCACTGTTGCAGTAACTGTTTTTGGTGTTTCTGTCTTTACCATAACCGAAGCCGTCACTGTAGCAGATGCTTCCGTGCTTTCATCAGAAGCAAATACAAGCTCTTCCACGTATGGATCATCTTTTGCAGAGAGTCCAAGCTTAGGCTGTACGGTAAAGGTCTGCTCTCCTCCCTGCGCCAACTGGATATTTCCGCTACTCTCCACTTCACTGACCGGCGCAATATCAAAAAACTCCGACTCAGGCTGTACTAACGTCACAGCTTCTGTACCTTCGTTTTTGATCGTGACTGTACCTGTTGTTTCTACCTTTTCATAACCGGCAGTCAGATCATCAAAAGGCAGTTCTGTCGGATCCGCAGTTAGCTTATATATTTTTTCCGTTGCAGGGTCCGATGTTTCCCCAGGATCTGTCTGCTCATTATTTTCATTATCTTCGGCTTTTTTATTTTCCGGTTCTTTTACTGTAAAGTCCGCTTCAAAGAAGACATCGGCACCTTCTTCTGTATGATACGTGATCAGATCTTTGTATTCTCCAGCCTTCAGACCTTCTCGTGGTTTTACCCACACAGTAACACTTTCACCACTCTTTAATGGCGCATCATTAATATCTGCAGCCATGAAATTCTCCGGGGCGATCTCTTTAAAATTAAGATCTCCGGTTCCGTTATTTGTGATAGTAACCATCTGTGCTTCCGGAATTTCCGTATATCCCTCTTCCACGGAACCAAAATCCAGAATTCCACTTCCATCTTCCGTGTATGCAGATGCCGAATATGTCGGTTCCTCATTTTTTTCGGAAGCGTCTGCTGCTGTATCTGCGGAATCCGGTGTCTCTGTCTGACTATCTCCGGATGTATCTGCCTCATCGGCATTCTGAGTCCCTGACTGTTCTCCGTTTACTTCTATAACAGAGTTTTCAGCAGGCTCCTGGGTATCTGCAGGTTCCTGTACATCTGTATTCTCCTGCACATCCGCAGACTCCGTTTCTTCTGCCGGCTCTATGGTTTCCTCAGGCTGAGCACTATCAGGCTCCTCTGACGTTCCAGCTTCTGTATCCGGCGTGTTCTCTGAAGACTCCGAAGCTTCACTTTTCTCCGCATCCGGATCTTCTCCTGCTGCTTTGGCTTCTTCCTTTTTCTTTTCTGCCAGTGCTTTGGCTTCCTCCTCTGTTTCGGAAACCTCCTGGGTCGTCACCGTAAGCTCACCACTGACTCCCGTCTCTTCTTTTCCGGTGATCTTCAGAACGATCGGAAGACCCAGATCTTTTTCATCGATTTTATAAGTCTTGTCAGTTCCTACCTCTGTAAGAAGGTCTCCGTCTTTTAATGACCAGGAAAAACTCACATTATCATCTGTGATCCCCTCCGGCTTGACCTTTGAGTAATCTGCACTTAAGGTAGACCCGATCGCAAGTGTTCCTTTGACCTTCAGCTTTCCATCAAGATTTCCAGATGGAGCTGCAGTGGCAAATACCATCGATGGAAGCAGCGTTACCATCATAAGCACAGCCATGACGACTGCCAGCACTCTGCTTTTTTTCATATCCCATCCTCCTTTACATCATTTTATTTTCCCCACATTTACCCTTTCTACGCAGGGCTTTCTTTTGCTGATGCAAGTTTATCATATTTAATTTTCAGAGGTGTAATCCCTGCTTTCCGTCAGCCTTCTACGATCATATATTTTCCGTCCGGGAGTTTAAATACTTCGCTTTCTTCTTCCAGCTCCTTCAGGGAAATCCCCTCCACATCTGCGCCCATTCCATCCAGATATTTTTTAACATCCTTCAGGGAATCCAGCACAACTGCCATGCAATCCTCTAGAAATTCCTCTGCCTCCTCAAAATCCTCTGCTACCGGCTCATCAAAAAGCTGACCCTGTTTTTCCAGAAATGTCTGGACATATTCTTTCTTGTACATATTAAAGTACCTCCTTTATATCTCCGCCCGCCGCGATCAGTCTGCGAAGTACTGGTTCCACCTTCTCTGTCTCGTAGAAAGCCGCCGCCTTTACCCCTGGCTTCGCATGCTTCATGGCAAAGCTGTATTTTACAGATTTCATCATTTCAATATCATTGTATTCATCCCCGAACGCCATGCATTCATCCGGTCCGATTCCCAAAAGTTCCTGGTATTTACGGATCCCTTTTGCTTTG
Organism: Blautia sp. MB18-30; assembly: GCF_023669475.1. NCBI lineage: Bacteria > Bacillati > Bacillota > Clostridia > Lachnospirales > Lachnospiraceae > Blautia > Blautia sp. MB18-30. The sequence continues at coordinate 5,997 of NZ_JAMOYY010000039.1, forward strand.
TTCGTGGTAAATGGAACAAAATCCACCCACGCAAATCCGGATGTCACAACAGTACATCTGTCTTTGAACCGTTCTCTCCAGTACCGGATGGATTCCTCCGTCATTCCTTCTCTCTCATAAACTGCAACCTTCATACAAGGCTCTGTGATCTCATCAAAACTCTTTATGATCTTACACTGATTTTTCACTTCTTCGATCATCAGATGGCGATAATGTTCTGTCTTGGGCATGATATAATAAAAATCCTTTGTAGAACAGGAAAATTCCGCTCCGGGCTTTTCCCATATTGCCTGAATGATCTCTCTGACCAGTTCTTTGTCAAAGCTGTCGCAGTACAGAAGCTTCTCATTCTGGACAGCAAGCCCGCCATTTTCACTGATAAATGCCATCTCGTCCTTTACCGGCGCAAAAAGATTCCTCATATTGGCATACTGTCTGCCACTGGCTGCCACAAAGAGGATTCCCATGTTTTTCAGTTCCTTTACCAACGGAAAGATCTCTTCCGGCAGCGTCTGTCTTCCACCGATAAGCAGCGTTCCATCCAGATCACTGGCAACCATCTTAATCATGCTGCTTCTCCTCATAAATAGTAAACAGATCACCAGGTACAGCTGCTACAATATCTGCACCGTTATTTTCAAGCTCTTCTCTGTCACGGAATCCCCATAGTGCACCAACGGTATACATTCCGGCAGCACTTCCTGTCTGCATATCTGTCTTTGTATCTCCGATATACATACATTCTTCCGGCTTTACGCCGAAATCTTCTGCAATCTTCAGCGGACCATCCGGCGCCGGCTTTCTGCGGATCCCTTCCTGCTGTCCCATCACCTCATCAAACAGATCGCCATAGATCGCCTTTACCACTTTCTGCGCCGCAACATGAGGCTTATTGGAGCATACAGCCATCTTAAGGCCTGCATGTTTCAGCTCCTGAAGGGTTTCCGGCATATCTTTATATGGCACAACTTTATACAGCGGATCTTCATCAAATTTCCTGCGATAAAGTTCCCTGACTTCTTCGTAGTGTACCAGCTCCGGATCTCCTGCATCGATCAGGCATCTTCTGATCAGCATATCTGCACCTTCACCGCTGTAATAACGAAAATTATCTGCCGGCTGTGGTTTCAGGGAAAACTTTTCCATGATCTCATTCGCCACATATGCCATAGATTCCAGTGTATCCGCAATTGTTCCATCCAGATCAAATATACAAGCTTTTATCATTTTGTCTTTCATCCTCTCAGGTTCATTCCCAGTTTTTTTGTCTCATAGATCAGTCTTGCCACAGGCAGTCCCACCACGTTGTTATAATCACCACGGATTCCCTTCACATAGGCTCCCCAGGCGCCCTGGATCCCATAGCTTCCGGCTTTGTCCATTGGGTCTTTGCTGTTTACATATTCCTTTATTTCTTCCTCTGTCACCGGATAAAAGCTCACATCTGTGCACTCATGGAAGGTATGAGCTTTCCATCTCCCTTTTTCTCTTATCAGCAAAGTTACACCGGTATATACCTGATGTGTATTCCCCTGTAGCATAGCGAGCATCTCTATTGCAGCTGTCTCATCTGCCGGTTTACCTAAAATCTTACCCTCATAAGATACAACGGTATCTGCACCGATCACAACCACATCTCTCAGATCTCGGTTCTCCTCTTCCTCCAGCGCGTATGCCGTAAACATAGCTTTCTGACGAGAAAGTTCCTCCACCACTTTCGCAGGCTCTGCACTGGTGATCCGTTCTTCCCCGCTGGCAGGCTTCACTTCAAAGGCGACTCCTACCTGGCTTAAAAGTTCCCGCCTCCTGGGAGATGCGGAAGCAAGCACGATTTTCTTCATGTGTAATTCCTCTCTTTCCTGTGTTATCAGTATAACCGTTTCTGTAAATGGGCGCAACCGAAATCGTTGCAGGAGCATTTTGTACTTATCCATTTATTCCTGATGACGATAAAACAAAACAAGCAGTACACCCTGATACCTGTTCACGGTGTACTGCTGTCATATGTTTCGTATTCTTTTTGACAGTTTTTATGCTTTCGGTAATTTGAAAGAGCTCTTCAGAGATACAATGCGGTTAAATACCGGTGCTCCCTCCCTGGAGTCATGGATATCTGCGCAGAAGAAACCGTTACGTACAAACTGATAGCTGTCATAACCTTTTGCTTTCAGAAGCTCCGGCTCTACATAAGCACTTGTTACTGTAAGAGAATTCGGATTTACATTAAGAGAACCATCTTCTTTATTGTAAACACCTTTTTCTTCATCTACGATATTCTCGTAAAGTCTTACCTCAACTTTACCTGCATTGGATGCTTCCACCCAGTGGATCGTTCCTTTTACCTTACGTCCGTCCGGTGCATTTCCGCCCTTGGTCTCCGGGTCATAGGTACAGTGGACTACACGGATCGTTCCGTCGTCATCTGCCTCATAACCTGTGCAGGTTACAAAATATGCATTCATAAGACGAACTTCATTTCCAATATAGAGACGTTTGTATTTCTTAGGAGGCTCTGCCATAAAATCATCACGTTCAATATAAAGTTCTCCACTGAACGGGATCTTTCTGGTTCCAAGTTCCTCATTCTCCATATTATTCGGAGCTTCAAGATACTCAACCTGTCCTTCCGGATAGTTATCGATCACGAGCTTGATCGGATCAAGAATCGCCATCATACGCGGACGTTTCAGCTTCAGGTCCTCACGGATGCAGTACTCGAGCATTGCATAATCTACAGAACTGTTCGCCTTTGAAACACCACAGAGTTCTACAAATTTACGGATAGACTCCGGTGTAAATCCACGGCGGCGAAGTGCGGCGATGGATACTAGTCTCGGATCATCCCATCCATCTACGATGCCGTCCTCAACAAGCTTCTTGATATAACGTTTACCTGTAACAACGTTGGTCAAGTACAGCTTTGCAAACTCGATCTGCTTCGGTGGGTGCGGATATTCCAGTTCCTTTACCACCCAGTCATAAAGCGGTCTGTGGTCCTCAAACTCCAGAGTACAGATAGAATGTGTCACACCCTCAATGGCATCCTCGATCGGATGAGCGAAGTCGTACATCGGATAGATGCACCATTTATCTCCTGTATTGTGATGTGTCATGCGGGCTACACGGTAAATGACCGGGTCACGCATGTTCATATTCGGTGATGCCATATCGATCTTGGCACGGAGAACCTTCTCGCCATCTCCGTATTTGCCCTCACGCATCTCTTCAAAAAGCTGAAGATTCTCTTCTACAGTACGGTTTCTGTACGGGCTCTCTTTACCTGGCTCTGTAAGAGTTCCTCGGTACTCACGGATCTGGTCTGCAGTCAGGTCGCAGACAAAGGCCTTGCCTTTCTTAATAAGTTTCACTGCTGCCTCATACATCTGATCAAAATAATCAGATGCAAAGAAAAGTCTGTCTTCCCAGTCTGCACCAAGCCATTTCACGTCAGCCTTGATGGACTCTACAAATTCGGATTTCTCCTTTGTAGGGTTGGTATCATCAAAACGGAGGTTGAATTTTCCGTTGTATTTCTGAGCCAGTCCATAATTTAAAAGAATGGATTTCGCATGTCCGATATGAAGATAGCCGTTAGGTTCCGGTGGGAAACGTGTATGCACGGTGTCATAAACGCCTTCTTCAAGATCTTTGTCTATAATATTTTCAATAAAGTTTTTGGAAACTGTTTCGTTCTCCATTGCTTTCCCTCCTAAATATCATCCTGATGTTTTATCTTATCATAAATCCGGAGTTTTTGAAACCCGCAAAACCTGTATCTAAACAAAAAATTGTCTGTTTTTAGACACAAAAAAAGCTGCTGACGGGAATCGAACCCGTGACCTCCGCCTTACCAAGGCGACGCTCTACCGACTGAGCCACAGCAGCTTGTTTCGCGACGTTTGTGCCGCTCACAGTTGTTTATATTATCAGATGATTGTCATATTGTCAATACATTATTTTTATTTTTTTAAAAATTCATATTTTCATGATTATAGCACAAAAAATCCTGTGTGCTGTCGCTCACAGACACAGCACGCAGGATTCTCTTTTTACTCTTCTGTCTTTGTCTCTTCTGCTTCTGTCTCTTCTTCCGCTTCGGCCTCCGATTCATCATCTGCAGGTGTTTCCTCCTCTGCTTCTGTTGGTGCCTCTTTAGCATCCTCTGCCTCTTTGGAAACTTCTACAGTCTCAGATGCAGTCTTGTCCCAGTCCTGGAAGACTTCTTTCTCTTCTTTTTCTTCCTTCTTCTCGTCATCCTTGAAATCATCAAGATCTTCGAAATCATCCTCAAAGTCTTCTTCGCATACGGATCGTCTGGATACAAGTGCTGCGATAGCTCCTGCTGCGGCAGCGGTAAGCGCTCCTACTGCAACAAGTCCCCAATATTTATTGATCTTTGCCATAATTTGGTCTCCTTTCTTATTCTGCTCCTTATGAATATTATTTTAATACTTTTATATTCAAAAGGAAAGAGGTATTTACTCTTCTCAAAAATAGCTTTTAATTTTCCCACGGATCCTCTGCAGTGCATTATCAATGGATTTCGGTGTTTTTCCAAGGATCCGGGCAATATCCATATATCCATTTCCATCCAGATACAACTGCAGTACCCTGTTTTCCAGAGGGCTCAGGCTCTTTTTCATTTCATTTTCGAGAGCCGCCACATTTTCCCGGTCGATCAGGATCGATTCCGGATTATCATGCTCCACACAGGAATCTCTGAAGTTTTCCTCCGCCTCTCCGTCGCTTAAAGACACATAAGTGTTCAGTGGCTGATGTTTCTGGCGGTTTGAACTTTTAATTGCAGTATATATCTGTCTGTCAATACATATATTTGCAAAAGACTGAAAAGACGACTCCCTGTCTGGCTGGTAATCACGGACTGCCTTAAACAGTCCGATCATCCCCTCCTGTATCAGATCATCTGTGTCCCCACCTATCAGAAACATGGCACGGGCTTTTTTTCTGACCAGACCTTTATACTTTTCCATCAGATAATCTGCAATTGCAGATTCCCCTGCACGAAGTCTTTCGATAAGAGCTTCATCCGTCATCTCATTATATCGGCACATTTTTTCTCCGAACAGCTATGGCTGTATTTGATGTATTTATTTTGACAGTCTCTGTCTCACGATTTCAAAAGCAAGCACCCCTGCTGCTACAGAAGCGTTAAGGGAATCGATATCCCCTTTCATCGGGATCGCGGTAGTAAAATCACATTTCTCTTTTACAAGGCGGCTTACACCATTTCCCTCATTTCCGATCACAAGGCCAATAGGTCCTGTCAGATTCTGACGGTACATCACCTCTCCGTCCATATCTGCACATACGAACCAGATGCCTTTTTCTTTCAGTTCATCAATAGTCTGTCCCAGATTAGCAACCTTGGCAACCGGTGTATAATTCAGTGCGCCTGCCGAGGTCTTGGCAACCGTAGCAGTCAGTCCTACTGCTCTGTGTTTGGGAATGATCACACCATGAGCACCTGCGAGATTTGCGGTACGGATGATAGCTCCCAGATTATGAGGATCCTCAATATTATCAAGAAGAATGATAAACGGAGGCTCTCCCTTATCTTCTGCTTTTTTCAGGATATCTTCCACTGTAGAATAATCATAAGCCGCAACCTGTGCGATCACACCCTGATGTGCACCTGTCTCGCTCATGGAATCCAATCGTTCCTTTGGAACAAATTTTACAATGGTATCATGTTTTCTGGCTTCTCTTGCGATGGTGCGGACCGGTCCGTCCTGACAGCCATCCAGAATAAACAGTTTATCAACACATTTACCGGAACGAAATGCCTCAAGGACCGCATTTCTTCCTTCTATCATTTCAGTCAATTTAAACTTCCTCCTTCTCAAGTCCTGCATGGACCAGCTCCAGTATCCTTGAAAAATCCTCTTTCAGGTAAAGATATCCCATCAGCGCCTCAAACCCTGTGGCACGCCGGTAATCCGCCATGGTGGCATGTTTGGCCATGGTAGCGGAATGCGCATTCCTTCCTCTTCGATATACACTTTTTTCTTCTTCTGTCAAAAGTGGTTCGAGGATTTCCATCATACCCGACTGCGCAGATGCTTTTACAAGGCTGCTGGCTTTTTTGTGGAGACGATTTACCGGACAATTCGCTTTTTTCACAAGAATAGTACGGATCACCAGCTCATAAACGCCATCCCCGATATAGGCCAGCGTCAGCGGCGAATAGGTCCGAAGGTCTGCGTCTTTCAGATCAAACAGCTCTTTCAGTTTCTTTAAGCTCTCTGCCATTTCACACCTTCTCTTGTATCTTTAAGGATGATACCTTTTTTCAGGAGCTCATCTCGGATCTCATCTGCTCTCTTGAAATCCTTTGCCTTTCTTGCAGCCTGGCGCTCCTGGATCAGATCCTCGATTTCTTTGTCAAGAATCTCTTCTTTTTTCTCGATTTTCAGTCCCAGCACATCACTGAGCTTAAAAAGTTCCTCATAAAGACCACCGGCAAACTCCCTTGAGCTGTTCTCGTCTACGTTTGTGTTGGCAAATTTTACAAGCTCAAAAATTGCCGCAAGTGCATCTGCAGTATTAAAATCATCATCCATGGCAGCTTCAAATTTAGTAACAAAACCTTCTGCTTCTTTGAGAAGCGCAAGCTCTTCCTCTGTAATATTCTCTGCCGCCCCATTGTCTTTACGGTCGCTGAGCTTGCCTGCCGCCTCAAGGATACGCTCCAGAGAGTTCTTTGCTGCCTCCATCAGATCTGCGCTGAAGTTCAGCGGACTTCTGTAATGTGCGTTCAGCATAAAGAAACGGAGAACCTGAAGATCATACTGTTCACCGATCTGACGAACGGTACGGAAATTTCCGAGAGATTTGGACATCTTGCGGTTGTCGATGTTCAGGAAACCATTATGCATCCAGTATCTTGCAAAAATCTTACCATTGCAGCACTCACTCTGTGCGATCTCATTCTCATGATGCGGGAAGATCAGATCCTCACCGCCTGCATGGATATCAATCTCTTCTCCGAGATATTTCTTGGACATAACAGAACACTCAATATGCCAGCCAGGACGTCCGTCGCACCACGGTGACGGCCAGGACGGCTCGCCCTCTTTCTTTGGTTTCCAAAGCACGAAGTCTAACGGATCTTCCTTCTGATCCTCACCGGATACCTTAAGAGAACGGAATCCTGACTGGAGATCATCCAGATTCTTATGAGAAAGCTTGCCATACTCTTTGAATTTCTTTACACGGAAATAAACGGTCCCGTCAGCTGCCGGATATGCATATCCTTTATCAATAAGAGTCTGGATCATGTCGATCATGCCCTGGATCTCCTGTGTAGCCTGGGGTGCAGTTGTAGCAGGTTTTACATTCATATCTGCCATATCCTTCTTGCACTCTTTGATATAACGGGTAGAGATTTCCTCTGCGGAAACGCCCTCTTCAATGGCCTTCTTGATGATCTTATCATCTACATCGGTAAAGTTGGATACATAATTTACTTCATATCCTTTATATTCCATATATCTGCGCACCGTATCAAAAATGATCATAGGGCGGGCATTTCCGATATGGATCAGATTGTATACCGTAGGTCCGCAGACATACATTTTTACTTTTCCTTCTTCCAGAGGTACAAATTCCTCTTTTCTGCGTGTCAGTGTGTTAAAAATCTTCATGTTACTCTTCCTCCAATTTCCCGATTCTGTACAGGGAGCAGATCGCCTGTGAGGAGATTCCCTCTCCCTGTCCTGTAAATCCAAGGCCTTCCTCTGTTGTCGCCTTGATATTCAGCTGTGATATTTTAATCCCAAGTGCTTCTGCGATATTTTCTCTCATCGTCGGAATATGTGGTGCCATCTTCGGTTTCTGAGCGATGATGGTGGCATCGATATTTCCGATCGCATAGTCATTCTCCTTCAGTAATCCGGCAACATGCACCAGAAGTTTCACACTGGAGATTCCCTTATATGCAGGGTCTGTATCCGGAAAATGCTTTCCGATATCTCCAAGAGCCGCAGCTCCCAGAAGTGCATCCATGATCGCATGGATCAGAACATCCGCATCCGAATGGCCCAAAAGACCTTTTTCCCAGGGAATATCAACACCACCAAGGATCAGTTTCCTGCCCTCTGTCAGTTTATGTACATCATATCCCATTCCTACTCTCATCAAACCGTTCATCACTGCCTTTCCTGAAATTTATGTCAAGTCAAAAGAACCTTTTATGAGCTGTTCCTGCTCAGTATGTGAGCATCTTCCGAAGTCTCAGAAGGCTCAGCCTTCTTCTTGTATACGGTGCAAGTCTGAGACTCTCCTCGATCGCTTTTCCCGGCAGTCCGATATCCCGGACTCTGCTCACGCAGCCGACGATACTCATCATCTCCTGCATATCTGTAACTGCAGGAAGAAGATCTATGATCTTAAGGATTTCCGGAAGTGCACCGGAAAGTGTTTCTGTGCTTACATCGTCCAGAAGTTCCGGGGTGTTTTCTTTTTCAAGTGCTCCAAGAATCCCTTTTCTGCCGAAGGTCTCCTGCAGGAGTTCTGTGTCTCCGTCTGTAAAGGCATGCACTCTGCAGGCTCCTCTTCGGATAGCATCTGCAAGCTTTTTATATTCCAGAAGGACCAGCATGGTTGCTGCAGAAACCTTCTCCCCGTGAAGAGCATCCAGGTGACCATTGACCACTTCCATATCCCAGAGGTGGACCATATGGTGCTCCGCCCCGGATGCCGGTCTGGAGTTTCCTGTCATCTGCATGGCCAGTCCGGAAAGGATCAGCGCATACATCAGCTTCTCACATGCATCTTTCTCTCCTGCTGCAATTTCTTTCAGATTATCCTTAACAGTCCGGATCGCTTTTGTTTCCAGGTCTGCCACCGCTGTACAATAGTATTCATCCATAAGAATACTTGCTATCTTCCAGTCTGCCAGCGCAATGTATTTTCCCAGAATATCCGACACCCCGGCTGCTGTAAGCCTTGCAGGCGCCTTAGCAAAAATATCCGTATCCGCAAAAACAAAAAGTGGCGCAGATGCCTGAAATACTTTTTTTACACCATTCCAGGTCATGTCTGCTACTGTGGAAGTAAATCCGTCTGAACTGGCTGCGGTGGGCACAGAGACAAAAGGGATCCGGTACTGATGGGCGACAAAACGGCTGAGATCATGGATCGTCCCCGCTCCAACTGCAAGAACAAGATCGATGTCCTCTTCCATATAATTCTCCACGATCTCCACGGCACGCTCATCTGCCTCAAGACCTTCAGCATCCAGGATCAGTACCTGACACCGGTCGTAGATATCCTCCATCAGTTCCTCTGTAGCTTTGTAACTGTTCGTGTCACAGATCAGAAGCGGGGAAATACATTCTTTCAGATCACCGTCTGACATTTCCTTTTCCAGTTTCCCGATAGCTCCTGATTCAATTACAATTTCTCTAACGTCTATGTGGTGCTCCCTCCCGCAGCTGCAAGGTCGGGCAAAATCGTCCGCATCGACTCGCATGTACTTATGTCCTCCTGACTTCTTTTAATGATTCACAGCGTATTTCTCTGTCCGCTGAATGATACAATATTACAGTTTGGTATTATACAGGATTTTTTTTTATTACGCAATGATAGAGTTCAACTTGTTTCATCATATAGCAAAAATCCTTTATTTTCAAGGATTTCCGGTGTTTCTACGCCAAACAATGTTTCGTCTGGTTGCGTCTATTTTCTTTTGTTTCTCACAAAATTTGTCATAATAAAAAGCCACGCCCAATAAAGGGAATGGCTCTGATTATTACATTACATTTTCAAGCTTTTTCATTTCATTCTGTAAACGTGTAAATTTTTGCCCTAAATGTTCTGCTGACAAAAAAGCTCAAAAGCAATATAACGATCGGAAACGCAAAAAGAATCCTATCCAGATCGAACACAAAGCTATTGTTGATATGCTCCGCAATCGTGGCGAAGATTACAATGATTTTGTTACAGAATCCTACTATTACAGAGATTTGATTAAGGGAAAGAAAGTTTCTCCTTGCCCTAATGACTATAACTCTTCTATTCAAACTCAAAAGCAGTATGAAGAATGGTTAAAACAAAAACATCAAGAATTGACAAAAAGGCCAAAGAAACCACCCGGTACATTAATTTGCACCGGGTATTTTTATATGTTCCATTCTGTTCTAAGTTGTGTTATACTGACTGCGTTGTCCAACCGAGACCCGGCAACGGGGGGAGGTGAACACATGGAAATAGTCATATCTTTTTTGGTGGCTGTTGCGGCAGGTGTGACTTGCCATCTCATTTGCAAATGGTTAGGCAGTCATAACAAGGACAACGAATAGCCTAGTGGATGCTCAACCACTGAAATAAAAAGAGAAGAACCCTCGCATGTATTGGTGGTACATACGGGGGTTCGTTCTTTGTTCACATGGAACATCGTCATATCTTTTTGCCTACTGGCATTATAGCATATGCCGATCATGAAATCAATATGCTTCGTCTTTGTAAATCCGTGATTTTTCCGCCGTTTGTCACAAAATTGTCACAAAATCATATTTTCAAAGCATCCCACACATCCAGAAATGCTTTAAAATCAACACTTTCCAGACTTCACAGTATAAATACATTGCTTTCTTTTTTATTACGCAATGACGTGCTTTGACTTGTTTCATCTTATACCAAGAATCCTTTGTTTTCAAGGATTTCCAGTGTTTCTACGCAAAACAATATTTCGTCTGATCGCGTCTATTATCTTTTATCTACTCTGAGCTGAAAGCTAATTATATTTCTTGCATATCTGTTTATTTTTATACATATAAGCATCTGCAGCATCCAATAACATCTGCATTGTACACGACATATCATCGGAGGATAATGCCCATCCGCATGCAAAGTCGATTGGTATTTGATTTTCATAACTATTTAATCTGTCTTTTTCTCTGTTCAAGGATTTTAATATTTCCTTAATTTTCGCCTCGCTTGTATGATAAATGACTGCTATAAACTCATCTCCGCCATATCTTCCCACAAAATCCTTTTCTGGAATAACACTGCGCAAAAGCTTTGCGAAATTTATTATTAACTGATCTCCTGCGGAATGTCCCATTGTATCATTTACAGTTTTTAAATTATTTAAATCAAACATTATGCAAGCTGTAGGATCTGTAATTATATCTTTTTTATTAAGAAGATCATTACAGGCATTTTTATTTGGCAGCCCAGTATGGGCATCTATGAATGCTTTCTGTTCCAGCAGTCTGTTTTGCATTGCCATCTGCATTGCCCTTAGAGTCTGCATAATAACCAATATCACCAGACTCAACATATCAAGTGCCGACAAAAGCTCTATAGTACGAATCTTTACAGCGATCTTTTCTGAATAGCTTTCTGCGGCAGAGACAGTTTCATCTGCCATCGAAAAATATATTTCACTCATATTAACAATGTCTGTATTTTCGTATCCCTTGTTTCTTGCTGCTTCAATTTCTGTTTTCAATTTATCCCAGTAATCACTCTGGATTTGCAATTTTTCCTGGTATTCTTCGTCATTGAGTTTTACCAGATCATAATGTCCATCCTGATATCTCAATCCAAGAAGAATATCATCCAAATATTTAATTAATTCTTCATTTTGGTTTCCTGTAATTTCTAATTTTACTTCACGCTGTGTAGCTCCACGTACCAGACCTGCATAATTTATTACGCGTGCTGTCCCCTGCAGCCTACTAATCTGAATCATCATAAAAATAATAAGAACTACTAATATCAATATAAGGAAACTCTGTATAATACCTATTATATTTTTACTTTTCTTGTTTGTCTGCATTTCACAATTTATCCCAAACCTTAAATAATATTCATTTACTTTCCTACAGGAAATCAAATGACAGACTTTTGGTCAGTGAACTTTCATTAAGAATATTAATCTTTGAAGATGGAATGACAGTTGCAGCAGTTTTCTTGCTGCTTTATAACTTCCGCTAACATCAACAGCAGCTTATCAATCCACTCATGTCATTGATGTTTGGATCATAAACTGTCTATGTACAAATATCGGGAAGATCATCTCCTGTTGATAAATCATTCCTCAAAAAAAGCACTGTCAGCCAGACAGTGCACCTCATTTTATGCAACTGGCTGCCATTTTACAGGCCCTGTAGCTTTGCGTCCCAGACTTTCATCTGGTTTGCCGATTTCCTTATTATAGCTTTTACACGTATACAAAAAAACTGGTTTTATTATACTATAGTGCTCTACTATATACAAGAAAAACATTACCGTTTTAACGTCCAAAAATAAAAAAAAGAACAGCCGATATATATATCGAACTGTTCTCCCACTTCCGAAGTCCACGCAGCATTGACATTACCGTTCTATATATTTTGTGATGACAGATATTAAAATCCTCATATCAACCGGCTTCGCCACATGGTCATCCATTCCGGCATGCAAAGCAGCCTGTACATCCTCTGCAAATGCATTTGCTGTCATTGCAATAATAGGGATCTCCTTTCCGTCTGGACGCTCCGACAGATTTCTGATAGCTTTTGTCGTTTCATAGCCATTCATTTCCGGCATCATGATATCCATCAAAATCAGATCAAAGGTCCCCGGAGCTGTATTGCAAAACTGTGCCAAGGCAGATTTTCCATCGGCAGTCCTAGTTACGATCATCCCTTGTTCTTCCAGCAAAGCTGCTGCTATCTCTGCATTTAAATCATTGTCCTCTGCCAAAAGGACATGCAGACCATGTAAATCCATATCTTTCCTTAACTTTTCTTCCTTTTCAGACAGTATCTGTTCTGCTATAAGCAGGGGAATTTCTACCGTAAATGTTGAGCCAATACCCTTTCTGCTGCTGACCTCAATTTTTCCACCCATAAGATCTACATACTGTTTGGCAATGGCCATTCCCAGTCCGGCTCCCTTATAGCTGGTTCTTGCCCCACCATTTTCCTGACTGAACTCATCAAATATTCTGGTCTGAAACTCCTCACTCATACCAATTCCGGTATCTGATATACGATAGCGTACAATTATATGATTCTCATCATTACCCGGAGCGTTTTCTGCAGCGAATGAAATGGTGCCTCCGTCTTTTGTAAATTTGACTGCATTACTGATAATGTTGAGCAATACTTCCCTGATTCTGAGTTCATCTGCCATCACATAAGGAGTTTTTAGTTTTTCTCTTGAAACATACAAATTAAGGTCACGATTTTCCATATATCCCTTTGCGATCGACAAAACAGTATTTATCATATCCCTGAGATCTGTCGGTACCGGTTTATATTCCAGTTTACCACTTTCAATGCGGCTGATATCCAACACATCGTTGATCAGTGTCATCAGATATTCTGAACTCTGCCTGATCTTTTTCAGACAATTCTCCACCTCTTTGTCCGGTTTCCTCTTCATGGCAATATCTGTAAATCCAACAATTGCATTCATTGGTGTCCTGAGATCATGAGACATATGGTTCAGGAATGTCGTTTTTGCAATATTCGCCGCATTTGCATTCTGTGCTTCTTTCAGGGCTTCCATCTGTTTTTTTCTACTCACGGAAAGAGAATAAACCAGAAGAAGCAGTACAAAAATAATCACAAACGAAACTCCGATAACTAAGCCTGCATGCTCAGCAAGGATATCCTTCAAGGTCATTTCCTTTTCTGAAACAGAATTCTGTGCAAGGACAACACCATTTAAAACATTGGATGACTGCTCAATTGCTTTATTGATAATGGTAGCTGCTCTTCTGTTTTCTCTCGTCGTGAACATTCCTAATTCCTGCCGTTTTGCCATCTCTGCAAATGACAGACTTTGGGTCAGTGGACTTTCATTAAGAATATTGATCTTTGAGGATGGAACGACAGTTGCTCCCACTTTTCCATTTGCTACAGCCTCCAGGCATTCTTCCTGTGTATCATATTGTTTGATTTCTGCATCTGGAAAAAGAAGGGACACCATCAATCCAGAATACAGTGAGGTCTCTGTCACTGCGACCGTAGAGAGACTGCTGCTATATTCTTTTCCCTTGTAAATAACAACCGGCGTAATATCAAAGATTGCATCCGTCAAAACCACTTGAAACTGTTCCTGTGTATAAAAATCCTGAATGATAGGACCGGCAATATCTATTTTGCCAGATTGCAATGCCTCATTCATCTCTACTCCCGTGGAACATGGAACTGCCTTGATCGTAATTTTATATTTTTCCTGAACAGTATCCAGAACAGTTCCAAGAATTACTGTGAGTTTCCCATTTTCTTCACCACAAAAAGGAAGATTATCCTTTAGATATCCCACGCGGATCGTATTTTCATGTGCATCCAGCCATTGTTTTTCTTCCTTGTTGAGTGCATAGTTTATGACCGCTTTTCCTTCATAACGGGCATACAGCTTGCTACTGTAGTCCGTTTCTGTATTGTTGATTTCTTCCATGGCAGAATTTAATTCCTTTAACAGATCTGGTCTGGATTTTGATACACCGAAATAACAGTCACTTGCACCGATATTGGCAATGGCAATAAAATCGCTGTTGACAGACAGCACTGGGATCACAAGTGCATCCAGTTCATCTGCATCCAGTTTTTCTATCATTTCATCATAGCCTTTACAAACAACCACCTCTGCCTGGATCTGATTGCTGTCCAGCCATTTTTCCAGAAGTTCTTTCTGATAGCTTCCATCTGCTACACCAATACGACAGCCATTCATCTGCTTTGGATCACCATCCGTAAGATCTGTATGATCTTCCCGGGTATAGATCCAATATCTTTCTGTTCCTGCGACATAGGTTGAGTAATCTATAGATTCTGCTCTTTCCGGTGTGTAACTGACATTTCCAAGTATATCTATTTCTCCATCTGCCAACATATCCAGACACTCTTTAAATGAGCCATAGACATATTCATACTTCCAGCCGGTTATATACGAAATCTTCTGGAGATACTCATAGCCTGCTCCCTGCTTGTGTTCCCCATAGCCGTCTTCCTGAAAATTGGCATATGGGAAATAGCCAACTCTCACGGTTTTATTTTCTTCCTCTATTACCTGAGTTGTATTCCCATCACTTTTTGTTTCCGACGCATAAACAAAAAACGGTACAAAAAGCAGCATGACAAATGCAAAAATGCTCAAACATACTCTATTATTCTTACTCTTTTTTCTTATCTGTTTTTCTATCTTTCTGTTCATTCATTTCCTCTTTATCATCCAGTAAAGCGGACATTCGCAATCCGCTTTCGCTACTTGCTCATAAACGCAGTCTGTTTGCGTTCATGCTGTTGTCCTTCCCAGTCTGTAAGTTTTCCTGTTTTTTCAATACAGAAAGAATGACCACTCCATTCAGTATAACACGAAATTATTAGTTTTCTTACTGCCTTAAAACTTCCGCTAACATCGACAGCAGTTTATCAATCTGGATCGGCTTTGCAATATGACCATTCATTCCGGCTGCAACAGCATCCCGCTTATCTTCTTCAAATGCATTTGCCGTCATTGCAACGATCGGTATGCATGCCTTATCCTTATCCGGCAAGTGCCTGATTGCCTGTGTTGCTTTATAACCGTCCATTCGGGGCATCTGGATATCCATGAGGATCATATCATATGTTCCCACCGGCATTTTTGTTATCTTATTTACACACTGAATGCCATCCTCCACACGTTCTGTTTTAAGGCCGGCACGCTCAAGTATTGCTTCTGCAATCTCTGCATTCAGATCATTGTCCTCTGCCAAAAGGATATTCCTGCCTTCAAGGATTTTACTGGCTGTTCCAGCGCCTTCATCGTGTTTTTTTACATAATAGCTTTCATCCGCTATCCTGTGTTTTAATGTTACAGTAAAGGTGCTGCCCTTTCCAGGCTCACTCTCTACATCTATTGTTCCGCCGAGCAGATCAACATATCTCTTTACGATTGACATTCCCAATCCGCTTCCTGTGATTTTGCTCTTTGTAGTGTTTCGCTCACGCGTGAATGCATCGAAAATCTTTGTCAGATAATCCTGGCTCATACCGATTCCGGTATCGCTCACCCTGGTCCTTACCATCATGTACCCGGGCTCATCACATACTAATTCGTCTATGTTTATCATAACAGAACCACCGGATGGGGTATATTTTATGGCATTGCTCAGGATATTGACAAATATTTCTTTTACCTTGGTAGTATCTGTCAGTATATGTTCATGCTCTACATTTATTGTGTAATGAAGTGCAATATTCTTTTTCTTTGCTTCATCACCAAATATTTCAAATAAAGTCTGCCGGATATCTTCAATCCGGCCATAGTTCTCATCAATTTCCATCTTTCCGCTCTCAATCCGAGCCATATCAAGTACATTATTTATGATTGACAGAAGAAGATTTCCAGACTGCTGCAATTTTTCCAGATGATCTGAAGTTTCAGGCAGATCCTTTTCTTTTAGTTCTTCCTCCATAAGCTGTGCATAACCCAGAATTGCATTCATAGGAGTACGGATGTCATGTGACATATTGTTAAGAAAACGAGTCTTTGCCAGACTAGCATCCTCTGCTTTTTTCAAAGCGATTTCCAGTTTATCATTGAGTTTTTTTGTATCCTTTGCCGCAAGCTTTGCGACAGCTTCTGCTTTCCTTGCCTTCCACAAAAGTACGAGGATAATACCAATGATGCTGAGTGCCAAAAATCCTACCGTAGCCAAAAAAACAAGCAGATTGTCTTTTATGAAATCAGAAAATGTTACTTTATCTGCAGTACTGTCATAGATAGCAAGTGCACTTGTAAGCATGTCAGACGGCATGGCCTTTATAGTTTTATTCAGTATTGATAAAAGGCTTCCCTCTCCCTCTCTTACAGTAAAGCATGCTTCCATTGTTTTTGTAAGTGGAACACTCTTGAAATTTTGACTGTTATCATATATCAGCGCCTGGCTTGCTCCCATGAGGAAACAGTCTGCTTTTTCTTGGATGACCATATCTGCTGCATTGTCAAGCGAATCACAATCTACAAGCTTCCATTCAGGATAACTGAATGCAATATGCTGTTTTAAGGCATATTTTTCCTTTGGCACAGCTACAGTATGCACCTTATTCTCATCAAATTTTTCCTCATCAGTTACCGCCATCAAACTGTAAGTCCAGGCTGTGTTTGTAAGTGCATATCCGTTTTGTTCTGCAAAATATGGATTCCTGCCGGCATAAAAAATCATGTCAATCTCACGATTCTGCAGCGCCTGAATCATTTCATCATAATCATCATATGCATGTATATTAAATTCCAGTGTCTGATTTCCCAGACAATCTTTGGCATAGGAGATATATTCCGCCAGCATACCGGTAAGTTTTCCAGTCTCTTCATCCATGGAAAAGATTGCCGGATCATTGTTCAAAAATCCTATCTGGATACCTCCATGTTCTTCCACCCAGACCTTTTCTTTACCTGTAAGAACCTGAATATAATCAAGTGTAAAATACTTCTTATACAGATCTGCCTTAAAAAAGGGACTATCCTGTTCCAGTTGACGCATAGCATAGTCCAGCTCCGTCTTGATATCGCTGCGTTCTTTATTTATTGCAAAATATATGCCTGATTTGCCAATCGTGGTAACGGATGATATTCCCTGTTCAGACCAGATCGATTCCTCCAGAGATACAAAACAGTCGATCTCATGATTTGCTAATTTCTTTTTGACATCATCATCATTATTCACATTTACATGTTCTGTATGTATGCCATTCTTATTTTCCCATTCTGTCAGCATGATCTCAGGTTCTGTATCCATGAGCACACCTACACGTTTCCCATCCAGAGACTTGAAATCAGACATTCCAATATCCGTATCCGATAAATCAGCATAAAGGATATATTTTTCCTCCCCCATCGGTTCATCCGGGAAAAGCATCTTTTGTGCACGTTCATCGGTGTAAGAGATATCACCCATGATATCGATCTCACCATTTTCAAGCTTATCAAAACAGTCAGACCAGTCACATTTCACATACTCAAATTTCCATCCGGTATAACCTGCCAAAGCCTGCATGAGTTCGTATCCATATCCTCGTCTTACACCGTTTTTATCGACATAATTAAAAGTATCCTCAAATGAGCCGACACGGATGATCTGTGACTGCTTTTCATCGTTGTTCGTCTCAGCAGCCCGGCAAGGTACTGTCAATACCATCCATATTCCCAGAAACACAAATATACCTGCACATAGTACGGTTGATTTTTTCCTACTTTTATCCATATTTTTATTTCCTTTATTTGTGCGGTTTTTCTAATACTCCGGACACCTAATCCAGGTTCTTCTGCAGGATGCTGATCAATTCCTCTATGACAATTGGTTTGGACAAGAACCCATCCATACCACATTTCAGTGCTTTCTTTCTATCCTCATCAAAGGCATTGGCAGTCATAGCAAGAATAGTAATTCCAGCCAGTGCCGGATTTTCTTTTTCATTAGGATCCTCCTTCTGAGCTTCCTTTGCATTTTTCTATTTTACAATATCAAAATATCCATCGATCCCAATGTATCCATCCTTCTTTAAAGGCGACCACAATGTATGCAATTTCAGTTTATACATCTGGCGGTCATTTTCCACCCTTGCTTTTATCTGCACAGAGATTTCTTTATTTTGTACAGATGTCTGATGTAATAAACCCTGAATATGATGAACATCTTCTTCATTTACTCCGAATTCTTTGAACAGATCAAAATCCGGATTATTTCTCTGATATAATATCTGCTGTTTTCCGTTTAATATAGTCAGCTGACCGGAACTTGTATTGTAATCAATTGAACCCATGCCGCTGTTCGCTTTGAAGAAATCAACCTTTTCCTTCATGACCCTGAGAATACTCTGTGAATAATTTGGGTTCGGTAAAGATCTGTCGCTGAGTATTTCATTTGAAAGTCTCTGCACTTCATGGTAATAGCTATTGTCATCCTTCTCTTTATCAAGCATTTTCGAAAGCTGAAGACGCAGCTCTTTCAGGCACTTAAGGAGGATGGGGTTAAATTGTCCGCATTGCCCATCCAGGATCATCTGGATCGCTGTGTCATGATCAAATGCTTTCTTATAACATCTTTCACTTGTAAGTGCGTCATAAACATCAACGATCGACACCACCTGTGCGGAGATTGGTATTTCTTCTCCTTTCAGTCCATCCGGATAACCTTTTCCATCCCATCTTTCATGATGCCATCTGCAGATTTCCCATGAAGCACGTACCAATGAATTGTCTTTTGGGAAATGCATATCCTGGATCATATCTGCACCAAGTTCACTATGAGTTTTCATAATTCTGAATTCTTCATCGGTAAGTCTGCCAGGTTTGTTCAGGATTTCTTCCGGAATACGGATCTTACCGATATCATGAAGAGAAGATGCTGTTGTGATCAAAGAAATATCTGCCTCTGTCATAGGATAAGCATCTGTTATTTTTACCAGTTGTCTCAGCATCAGTTCTGTTGCTGTTTTAATATGCAGGATATGTTCTCTACTCTCACTGTTACGTGATCCCAGTACATTACTCAGGATCCGGATCATAATATTATTATTTTCTTCTTTTTCGTAAACCTGATCATAAACCACATTAATCAGATGCTTTTGCTTCATATAGAGTCCCAGGGTATTCTGAACTCTTTTCTTTACAATCACAGAATCAAACGGTCGTGTGATATAATCCGTGATTCCCAGCTCATATGCCTTACGCATAGTATCAACGGCATCTTCCGAAGATATCATAATTACAGGAGTTTCAGCAATACACTGGCTTCTTTTCATTATTTCCAAGACTTCAAAACCATTCATCTGTGGCATATTGATATCTAAAAGCATCAGATCAATTCCTATATTTTCTCCTATCATCTGAATTGCCTGATTTCCATTTTCCGCTTCCAGGTAATTATAAGTTTCTCCGAGGATCTCCTTCAACATATCCCTGTTAAATTCTGAATCGTCTACAATCAGGATCTTTTGTCTTTTATCCATATTTTTTTATTTCCTTTATCCAATGGGTTTATGATGTTCCAAGCACCTGGTCAAAGATCGAACGTCGTGTCGCATCACTTAATTCGACAGTCCCTTCTTTATTTCTTCAATCATCCTCTCATATACTTCTGTTACTTTTTCCATTGCCTCCGATATCCCAGGCTGCGCTCCGGTTCTATCTCTCAAAAGTTCTGTTAACTCATTACTAACCTCATACAGACGGTCAAAAGAAAGATTCTGACAAACCCCTTTCAGTGTGTGTGCACTGCGGAAAGCATCTTCGTAATTTTTATTTTCCAATGCCTGTTTTAACTGTAGATAACTCTGGTCTTCAAGGAACTTTAATGTAAATCTCCGAATCAGTGCTTCGCTTTGAAGGCGTCCTAAAACCTCTTCATAATTTCCTCCGATCGCTTCATAGCATTCCTGTATTGTCATGATTTTGTCCTCCTATCTATATTTCACTGCTTATTTGTCACTGCCATATCCATTATATTCCACCAATTTATGAATTACTTTTATCAGTAACTCCACATCAACAGGCTTAGCAATATGTTCATCCATCCCTGCTTCTTTTGCTCTTATTCTGTCCTCCGTGAACGCATTTGCTGTCATTGCAATGATCGGTATTTCTTTTGCATCCTCTCTGTCCAGAGACCGGATCATCTTTGTAGCTTCATAACCATTCATGACCGGCATCATAATATCCATAAGACGGATATTCGCAATCCGCTTCGCTACTTGCTCATAGCCGAATAACATCTTGACACTCCCCACGGCTAAAGCAGGGGGATTCTTGCTTCTCCCACTACTGCATTGGCAAACACCTTACGGTACTGCAATGTCTTACACAGTGTCCACAAGCTATATTTATACTGTTCCCGTATGCCCTACGGTACAGTTTT